>DAOUQS010000089.1 GCA_030625465.1 Amylibacter sp.
CGGGCTGATCGGTGCGCTGGATCTGGTGACGGATAAAGCGGCCAAAAAAGGTCTGGATGCACCTGGTCAACTGGGTGCGCTGGCCAATGCTGCCTTTATGGAAAACGGGGTGATTTCGCGTAACATGTATGATGCGATGGCATTTTGTCCGCCGCTGATTATCACGGAAGCACAGGTGAAAGACATGTTTAACCGTGTGGAAACCGCGCTGGATAAAGTGGCGAAGGAAGTTCTATAAATAACCTGTTTCAAACAGGTAGTCAGCAATAGCGAATGCAGAGGTAGCGGCGGGTGACGGTGCGTTGCAGACATGCACGGAACGCGTTGTTTTCTTTATCAGAAAATCGTCGATCATGTTGCCGTCTGGGTCAACTGCCATGGCCCGAATGCCTGTGCGGTAGGGCAGTAGATCCTTGGCTGAAATGGTGCTGCAATAGCGATGCACTTCTTGCATATATGCGGATTTTGACAGGCTGCGTTTTAGTTCGGACATGCCGGCGCATTTGAACCGGTTCATCAACTTCCAAAAGCCCGGGTAGGAAATTGTGCGCCATGTGTCGACGGGTTCAAAATAGGATCGGTCGTAGTCTTCGCGGCCCAGTGACAACACGGCGTTGGGGCCAACGGTAACGTATCCGCCGACCATTTTGGTCAGGTGAACGCCAAGAAAGGGCAAGCCCGGTTTTGGCACGGGGTATATCAGGTGGTTTACGATAGCGTCGTGCTTTTGCGCCAACCGGAAATATTCGCCGCGAAACGGAATGATACGAAAGTCATCGGCAAGGCCCATCATATCGGCCAGACGATCCGCTTGCAGGCCGCCGCAGACAATTAGTTGTGCGCCATGTATGGCACCCTTATCGGTTTCGATGACAACCGTATCGCTGGTTTCGCGCAACTTCAAAACCTTGGATGAGAACTGGAAATCAACGCCTTTTGCCGTAAGAAGTTCCACCAGCTTATGGCAGATACCAGTGTAATCAACGATGCCTGTTGTTGGGGAAAAAAGGGCGGCCACGCCTGTGATGTGCGGTGCCATCTTTGCCATTTTAGCCGCATTGACGCGGGTTATTTCAATGCCGTTTTGCTGGCTGCGATCGTATAGGGCATCAAGCCGTGATGCTTCGTCTGCATCCACGGCGACGATCAGCTTGCCGCACTGGTCATATGCCACATCATGCTTTTGGCAAAAATCGAGGATCGCGGGCAGGCCTTTGCGGCAAAGCGTGGCTTTCAGGCTGCCGGGGGTATAGTAGACGCCTGCGTGGATCACACCGGAATTGCGTCCGGTCTGGTGTTGTGCCGGGCCCGTTTCCTTGTCGATGATAACCAGACGTGCATTCGGGTGTTGATGTGCCAGCTTATAGGCAATCGTCAGGCCGATAATGCCTGCACCGATAATGCAGTAGTCATATGGTTTATCTGTCAAACAGGGCCTCCTACACCGATAAGGGCGGCTATTTCCGGCCAGCCGTCATAGAGCATGGCCACTGTCAGATAGACCAGAAATAGAAGTCCGACCCAGCTAAGCCATGCATATTTAGTCATTACCCGCATGATCATGGTAGCAAAAAACGCCATAAAGGCAATGGACAGTACCAGTCCGAAAATCAGCAGGGATGTGTTGTCGCGTGCAATCGCGGCTACCGCGACGACATTGTCGATGGACATCGAAACATCGGCGATGGTGATCGTCACCATTGCGCGCCATAGTTGCCTGCGGGGGGATCCTTGGTAGCCTTTTTGTTCAAGGGCTTCTTCGGCGTCACTTGCAAGATTTGCGCGGATTTCCATGAAAAATCGCCAGCAGACCCATGCCAAAAGGCAACCGCCGATGAATATGATGCCGGGGATTGCCAGTAGGTAACTGGCGATTGCGGCAAAGAAGATACGCAACACTGCGGCCAGCGCCATGCCCATGAAAATCGCTTTTTTGCGCAGCTCCGGTGAAAGGCTTGCCGCCGCCATGCCGATAACCAGTGCATTGTCGCCTGAAAGGATAATATCGGCAAAGACAATTTGCAGAATTTCAAAGCTGTTCTCGAACATTCTTGGGCACCTTTTGATATTAAGTTCGCACTTTATAAGCGATCTTAAGTGTCAAACAAGCGGTTCTGTTCGGAAAACCCGAAAGCTGTATGAATATATTTATTTTGCGGCACAATCGGGGTAATATAAACGCGAATACGGTTTCCCGTTTATCTTTCCAAATAATAGATATAGAGGCGACCAAACCTGATCTAATACGTTTTATGAAAGCTGCATATCCTATGCATACCCCATCATTTATTCCTGATTTTGCCTGGGTGTCTGATATGAACGCAAGGCGTGTTTCTGCGGACGCTTATGCAGGCTTTATCAATGCGGCGATCGTTTTGCCCCAGGGGGTCGCATTCGCGACTATCGCAGGCTTGCCGCCGGAATACGGGCTTTATACCGCGATGATTACGGCTGTTATCGCGGCCATTTTCGGATCTTCGATGATCATGATTTCCGGGCCGACGACCGCGATTTCGGCGGTTTTGTTTGCAACGCTGAATAATATAGCTGTGCCGGAAACCGCACGTTATATCGAGCTGGCGTTGATGATGACAATTCTTGTTGGCTTGTTTCAGCTGGCCGCCGGTTTCGGGCGTTTGGGCGGGCTGGTTTCCTTTGTTTCACATTCGGTCATGACCGCGTTTACCGCGGCGGCGGCTTTGCTGATTGCGGTTAGCCAGCTGGCAGGTGCCTTTGGCGTTCATGTGGAACGTGGCGGTAATGTGCTTGAGCGCTTGCTGCAATTGTTCGAGCATATAACGGAAATAAATTTTCTGGCGTTGACGATTGCTGCGGTGACACTGGGCACGGCGGTTTTGTTGCAAAGGCTTTCACCAAAATTGCCGGGCTTTTTGTTTGCCTTGTTGGCGGGGTCGTTTCTGGCATGGTTTATGGACGCGGGGAACAACGGTGTTTCTATGGTTGGTGCTTTGCCGCCGCTTGCGCTTCAGTTCACGCCGCCGACAGGTGTGTTGCGCGATATTGGCACGTTGGCGCCGGGTGCGGCGGCGATTGCGCTGGTGGGGTTGCTGGAAGCGATTTCTATTGGGCGGGCGTTCGCGGTGCGCCGCAAAGAGACGTTTGATGCCAATCAGGAAATGATCGGGCAGGGCCTGTCCAATGTGGTTGGCGGGTTTTTCCAGTGCTACGCCGGCTCTGGCTCATTCACCCGTAGCGGGTTGAACGCGGCCGTTGGCGCGGCGTCGCCGTTATCGGGTATATTTGCCAGCTTGTTTTTGGGTCTGATCCTTTTGTTTATTGCCCCGCTTGTGGCCTATATTCCGACACCGGCAATGGCTGGTCTGATCCTGTTTGTTGCCTGGAAGTTGATAGATGTGAATGAAATTTCGCACATCATTACATCGAAAAGTCCCGAGACGGTTATTCTATTGCTGACGCTAAGTGCCGGGCTTTTGATCGAGCTGGATTTCGCGATTTATGTCGGGGTGATTGCATCTTTGTGTGTCTTTATTTACGAAAGTGCGCATCCGGAATTGCCTATAACGGCCCCGGTTGTTTTACCGTCAGGTGGTCGCAAGTTTCGCGATGTCGAAGCGCATGACCAGGCGCAATGCCCGCAACTGGTTACGTTTCGGCTGGATGGCCCGCTTTATTTCGGGTCAGTTGAACATGTGGAGCATAAGATCAAGAAGATGCGCCGCGAAAGCCCTAAACAGATCCACATGCTGCTTTATCTTAAAGGTGTGGGGAAAATTGATCTTGCTGGTGCCGATTTACTGATTGAGACTATAAGAGAAGTGAAGTCAAAAGGCGGGTCCTTTCGTATTGTTGCCCTGTTCCCGCCGTTGATTAGTAGCCTGCGCAAACTTCATGTCATTGATGAGTTGGGTGAAGATCATTTGTTCAGCTCCAAGGGTGAGGCGGTGGCGGATGCGACAAAATATCTGGACCGTAAAATCTGCAAGCTTTGCCTGAAAGATGTGTTCACGGAATGTGACGAAATTCGGGACGAGGTCACCGACTAGTCAGCTGCCAGTGCCGCTTTGGTGGCACGATGGTGTTGAAATGTGTTCGTTTACATTGTTACCTGAAGAAAACCACAACGGGATTCTATGGGATGGCACAGCATTCAGTAAAACATTTGATTATTGGCGGCGGCATCATCGGTTGCTCGGTGGCCTATCATCTGGCTAAAAATGGCGAAAAAGATGTTGTGCTGCTGGAAAAAGCGGCCCTGACCGAAGGGGCAACATGGCATGCGGCGGGGCTGGTTGGGCAGTTGCGATCCTCGCGCAATACCACGCGGATGCTGAAACGGTCGGTTGCGATGTATGACCAGCTAGAGGCCGAAACCGGAATGGCGTTTGACTGGAAAAAGGTAGGTAGTCTGCGGTTGGCGGCAACCAAGGAACGATTGCTGGAGGCCAAACGCCTGACCACAATGGCGCGCAGTTTTGATCTTGAAATGGAAATGATTACTGCCGCCGAAGCCAAAGAATTATTCCCCTACATTGATGCGACGGGGCTGGAAGGGGCGGCGTTTATTCCGTCTGACGGGCATGTTGATCCGGCCAGCCTGTGTCAGGCAGTGGCGGCAGGGGCGCGCAAATATGGGGCTAAAATCAAGCAAGGTGTTACGGTGCTGGATTTTGAGATTGTTCAGGGGCGCATTACGAAGGTGATGACAACGGACGGTGATTATCAGGCCGAAACCGTGGTTATGGCCGCAGGAATGTGGAGCCGTGAGTTGGGTGCGAAGCTGGGCATTCATGTGCCTGCCTGCGCGGTGGAGCATCAATATATCGTCACCGAACCACTTCCCGATATTGAACTGGTCAAGGGCTTGCCGACTTTGCGTGATCCGGAACGGCTGGTTTATTACAAACCCGATGCGGGCGGGCGGCTGGTTATTGGCGGTTATGAAGAAGATACGCTGGCGTTTGGTGACAAGGGTATTCCGGGGGGATTTGTGCGCCAGTTGCTGCCCGATAATCTGGACCGTTTCGGACCATTGGCCGAACTAGCGGCAGAGGTCACGCCGGTGCTGAACGAGGTCGGTATCCGCACTGTGATAAACGGGCCGATCCCCTATTCGGCGGATGGTGATTTTGTCATGGGTTGGGCGCCGAAGTTTGACAATCTGATGATGGCAACCGGCTTTCTTTACGGCATTGCTGCGGGTGGCGGTGCCGGTGAGATGATTGCAGAATGGATTGTTGACGGGCGCCCAAGTCTGGATCTGTGGCCACTTGATTGCCGTCGTTTCGGGCCGCATCATGGTACGCGCGCGTTCATGTATCCGCGTGCGGTCGAACATTATGCGCACCATTATAAAATGCGTTATCCGGGGCAGGAACATGAAACGGTGCGCCAGCTTCGGCTGTCGCCGCTTTATCAGCGGTTAAAAGATCAAGGTGCGGTTTATGGCTCTAAGAACGGTTGGGAACGGCCTTTGTGGTTTGCACCCAAAGGGGTGGACGCCGTGGACCAGCTGGATTTTCTGAACCCCGGTTGGCACAGGTTTGCAGCTGAAGAACACAAGGTGGTGCGCGAAGGCGTTGCGTTGATCGACCAGTCAAGTTTTGCCAAGTTTGAAATGATCGGGCAGGGCTCATTGGTGCTGCTGCAACGCTTGGCGGCATGCAATATGGACAAGCCTGATGGTACGGTGATTTATGCGCAGCTTTGTAATGTGGCGGGCGGCATTGAGACGGATTTGACGATCACGCGCCTGTCACGTGACCATTTCTATATTGTCACGGGATCAGGGTTTGGCACCCATGATGAAGACTGGATCAGGCGGCATATGCCCAAAGATGGTTCAGTGCATTTGATCGAGGTAACTTCCGCAAGGGCGGTGATTAACATTTGTGGGCCCAAGGCGCGTGATGTGTTGCAGGGGGTTTGTGAAAGTGATGTGTCAAACGCGGCGTTTCCGTTTGGGACGGCGCAAGATGTGATTATCGGGGCCGCACCGGTGCGCGCGGTACGGATCGGATTTGTTGGTGAATTGGGCTGGGAGCTGCATGTCCCGACAGAGTTTGGCGCCCATGTTTACGATGTGTTGCGGGATGCGGGGCAGGATGCCGGCATCCGTGATGTGGGGTATCGGGCGATCGACAGCTTGCGGCTGGAAAAAGGTTATTTGTACTGGTCTGGTGATATTTCACCTGATTATACGCCGGTAGAAGCGGGGCTGGGGTTTCGTGTGCATCTGAAATCGGGCGGTAATTTTATCGGGCGTGATGTGTTGCAGGCGCAAAAAACAGACGGGCCAAAGCAAAGGCTTTGTACGTTTGTCGCGCATAAAAAGCTGCCGCTTTTTGGCGGGGAAGCGCTGTTGCTGAATGGCAAGGTTGTATCACTGGTGACAAGTGCGGGATTTGGTCATACGGTTGGGCAAATGATTATGTTCGCTTATCTGCCTGAAGATCTGTGCAAACAAAGCACATTCCAGATTGAGGTTTTTGGCGAACGTTCTACGATCGAACGGGTGGATGGGCCACTGTATGATCCGCAAAATGAACGACTGAAGGCGTAGGGGATAAAAATGTCTGAACATGATGAAGTTGTTATTGCCGCTTTAAAACATGCGCCCGGTTTTCAGGACGTGGATGCATGTGATTGTAAAATCACCCGGTTGGGTGGGCTGACAAATCTAGTGCATTTGGTGGAAATTGCCGACCGGCAGGTGATTGTCCGTATCCCGGGTGAGGGCACAGAGGAATATATTGATCGCGCGGTTGAAAAGCACAATGCGGATGCAGCGTACCGTGCGGGTGTCTCGGCGCAGGTTTTGTGGGCGGATGCCGATACCGGTGTGATGATTTCCGAGGCGGTACAGAACATTGAAACCATGTCAGCGGGGGCATTTAAATCCCGTGCGGGATCGTCCGCGCGCGCAGGGGCGGCGTTGGCAAAATTGCATGGCTCTGGCGAGGTTTTCAAGTTCCGCTTCGAGCTGTTTACGATGATCGACGATTACCTTGAAATACTTGCCGCCAAGGACGCGAAATTGCCCGAGGGCTATCACGCGATTGTCAAAGCGGCGGAACCGGTGAAGGCGGCTTTGGCTGCACATCCTGCCGTACTTGCGCCGTGTCATTGTGATCCATTATGCGAAAATTTTCTGGATGACGGTGAAAAGATGTGGATCATTGATTGGGAATATTCCGGCATGAATGACCCTTTGTGGGATCTGGGTGATCTGTCGGTTGAGGCGGATATGGATGTGTTGCAGGAAATGGAACTGATGCGTGCCTATTTCGGGGCAGCACCAACGCCAGCGCAACATGGCCGTGTGGTGATTTATAAAGCCATGTGTGATTTGCTTTGGACGCTTTGGGGCTTGATCCAGCATGCGGATGATAACCCGGCCGAGGATTTCTGGGCCTATGCAACAGGCCGGTTTGAACGGTGCAAAGCCTTGATGAATGATCATAGCTTTGCTGTTCATATTGCGGCGGTAAAGGCGGGTTAGGCCCCTAGTAACGCCAATATTTCGGCGTGCAATTCCAGTGTTGCGGCAGTGATAACGCGCCCGTCGGATTGCAGGGTTAGGGGCGCACCGTGCCAGTCGGTGATTATGCCGCCTGCGGCTTCTATCAGTGCGACCAGCGGAAGATAGTCATAGGGTTCAAGATTGCAATCAACCACGGCATCGATGTTACCGCCGGCAACCATGGCATGGGGGTAGCAATCATATGCCATGCG
>DAOUQS010000189.1 GCA_030625465.1 Amylibacter sp.
GATTTTATTTTTTAAGCCAGTTCACAAACTGTTCAGCTTCACAAGACGCGGTACTTAAAGCGGTTTTGTCTTCGCCCGGATGAAAACGTGCGCGGGTCGCGGTCGGCATCGGGGCGGGTGTGTAGCTTAGAACACGTGGCCCGATTGTGGCGGTTTCGGCCGCCCAGCCGTCAAACAGCGCTTTTTGCGCAGCTTTTGTGGTGCCGTATGCTGTGAAAAACTTCTTTCCGGCTTGCGGGTCGTCCAGATGAACCGCCGTGCCGCCTTTTGCTTTCAACAATGGTTCCACCATTGCAATCAAACGCTGGCTGGCGCGCAGGTTTACCGCAATCGACTTGTCCAGATCATTTTCGGAAACATGTGCAACCGGTGCAAGGGGGGCTGCAAAAATCGCACTATGCACCCAAAGATCAACACCGCCCCAGCGTTCATGGATCGACAGGCACAGACGTTGCAATCCTGCGTCATCGGTAATGTCCAAAGGGACTAAAGTGGCATGGCCACCTGCGGCTTTAATCGCGTCATCCAGTTCTTCCAAACCGCCGCTAGTGCGGCCCACTGCAATAACTTCGGCACCTTCGCGGGCCAATTTAATCGCTGTTGCAAATCCAAAACCGCGTGTGGCCCCTGTGATCAGGGCAATCTGTCCGTCAAAAATACCCATGTTTATGCAAGCTCTTTTATTTTGAAACCATGCTTGATCTGGTCGGCGGGTCTTACGGGATATTCGCCCGAGAAACAGGCGTCGCAATATTCCGGGCAGGATTTACTGCGGCCAGATTCAATGCCGCAAGCGCGATAAAGCCCGTCTATTGTGACAAAGCGCAGGCTGGAAACGCCCAGATGTTTGCACATCTCGTCTTCGGTCATGGATGAGGCCAGTAGCTGTTCGCGTTCAGGCGTGTCCACGCCGTAAAAACACGGCCAAGCCGTTGGGGGGGATGCGATGCGGAAGTGTACTTCGGCCGCACCCGCCGCCAGTATCATTTCCTTGATCTTGCGGCTGGTGGTGCCGCGCACCACGCTGTCGTCGACCAAAATGATACGTTTGCCTTCGATTAGCGCACGATTCACGTTCAATTTCAGTAACACACCCATGTTGCGGATCTGCTCGGTCGGTTCAATAAATGTCCGCCCCATATAGGAATTACGGATAATCCCCATGGCATAGGGAATGCCGCTTTCTTGCGCATAACCAATGGCCGCAGGCGTGCCGCTGTCAGGCACGGGACAAACCATATCGGCATCAACAGGCGCTTCTTTGGCCAGTTCTACACCGATACGACGGCGGGTCTCATAGACCGATTGGCCGTCCAGAATGCTGTCAGGGCGTGAGAAATACACCCGCTCGAATATACACGGGCGCGGTTTTTTAGGCTCAAACGGGAATGAGCTTTCAACGCCGCTCGCGGTGATCACAACCATTTCGCCCGGTTCTATTTCACGGATAAACTTGGCACCGATAATGTCCAAAGCGCAGGTTTCAGAACTTAAAACCCACCCGTCACCAAGCTGGCCCAATACCAGCGGGCGCACGCCCAAAGCATCGCGCACACCGATCAGTTTTGATCGCGTCATCGCTACAATCGAAAACGCGCCTTCAACACGGCGCGCGGCATCTTTTAAGCGTTCGGGGATGTTTGATTGCATGGATCGCGCCATCAAGTGAATGATACATTCACTGTCGGATGACGACTGGAAAATCGAGCCGCGACTGATCAGTTCCTTGCGCAGTTCTTCGGCGTTGGTCAGGTTGCCATTGTGGGCAATCGCTGCCCCGCCCATGGAAAACTCGCCAAAGAACGGCTGCACATCACGCGCGGCGGTCTGGCCTTTGTTGCCGGCGGTTGAATAGCGCACATGGCCGATGGAAACTTCGCCGGGCAGCGTTTTCATCAATGATTGTTTGGTGAAGTTGTCACGCACATAACCAAAGCGGCGCACGTTGTTGAAACCGGCGTCTTTGTCGTATGAAACGATGCCGCCTGCCTCTTGTCCGCGATGTTGCAAAGCGTGCAGGCCAAGGGCGACGAAATTGGCTGCTTCTGGCACACCCCAAACCCCGTATATTCCACACTCTTCTTTCATTTTATCATCATCGAAAGGATGGGCGAGAAACGGTTTGGTTTGGCTTAGCATAAATGATCCGACTCATGCAGTGGCAAGATGTGGTCTCTATACTGTGGAAACTGTGTGCTTGTCATCAACTGTTCCACGCTATTGGACCCTAATTCGCGGTTGCGCCGGAATTGCCTGTTGTGCCGGTATCGGCGGGTGCTTCGCAATTCCCCGTAAGATCTTCATAACGATCAACAATCCACTGTGGTGCTTCGGTCGGGATCATTTCCTGCATTTTTTCTTTACTGGCGGTTAAAAGCTCTTTGGTTTTTGATTGCTCGATCATATCTTCGGTGGTGCCGATATAATCATAAATAACCAGTGCGACCAAAATCAGAACCACACCGCGGATAACACCAAAGACAAAACCCAGCCCCTGGTCAAATCCGCCGATTGCAGACTTTTGCACAAGGCCCGAGAAAATCGGTGTGAAGATTGAAGTGATAATCAGGGCCACGGCAAACACGGCGGCAAACGCGGTGATCATACCCAATTGGCAAGAGGTGATGAAATCACCAAGATAGGGAATTTCGCGGATCAGCGGCTCGGCTTGCGGTGCGAATTTAAAGGCAACAAGGGCGGCGATCACCCATCCTGCGATCGACAATGTCTCACGCACAAGTCCGCGTGAATATGCCAGTATCGCTGACACAAATATTACAAAAGCGACAACCCCATCTACCAGTGTAAATCCGTCCATTATATTCCCCTTCAGGCGTCTATTTCGCCAAAACAGGCGGCAATAAAGCCACCCACATCATTTGTTGTTTGCACTTTCATGCCAGAATTGCCAGCAAGTTTCACCCCAGAAGGTGCATATGCGGCACTAAAGCCCAACTTCTTGGCTTCTTTAAGGCGGCTATCCGCCTGGGCAATGGGACGTAAGGCCCCAGACAGGCTAATCTCGCCGAAAACCACGGTGTCTTTTTCTAGCGGCTTGTCTTGGCGCGCCGAAATAAGGGCCGCGGCCACCGCAAGATCGGCTGCGGGTTCTGATATGCGCATGCCGCCTGCGATATTCAGATAAACATCCATATTACCAAAGCCGATACCGCAGCGCGATTCCAGTACGGCAAGGATCATCGACAAGCGGCTGCTATCCCAGCCCACAACATTACGACGTGGTGAGGCCAGTGACGATTGTGCCACAAGTGCTTGAATTTCAACCAGAACAGGGCGTGTGCCTTCCATTCCGGCAAAGACGACAGAGCCGGATGCCTGATTTTCGCGATCGGACAAAAACAGGGCTGACGGGTTGGTGACCTGTTGCAGGCCGGCGCCTGTCATTTCGAATACGCCGATTTCATCTGCCGGGCCAAAGCGGTTTTTGACCGCGCGTAAAATCCTGAACTGGTGGCCGCGTTCGCCTTCGAAATAAACCACGGTGTCGACCATATGTTCAACCACACGCGGTCCCGCGATCTGGCCGTCTTTGGTGACATGACCCACCAGAATAATCGCCACACCGCGCCGTTTGGCGAAGGTCACAAGTTCGTGCGCGGTTGCACGCACCTGCGAAACCGAGCCGGGTGCGCTGGTCACATTATCGGCCCACATGGTTTGCACCGAGTCGATGATGGCCACATCGGGGCGTTCCGCTTCCAATGTGGTGATAATATCGCGCAGGTTGGTTTCTGCCGCCAGTTTGACCGGCGCATTGGTCAGGCCCAAACGCTGGGCGCGCATACGGATCTGCGAAGGGGCCTCTTCGCCCGATACATAAATCGCCTTTTTGCCGGTGCGGGCAAAACTTGCGGCGGCCTGTAACAACAGCGTTGATTTGCCGATGCCGGGGTCGCCGCCCACAAGGATGACACTGGCAGGCACCATGCCGCCGCCCAAAACCCGGTCAAATTCATCAATGCCGCTGACCATGCGGGGCAGGGGTTTGTCAATTTCCGCAAGATCGCCCAAAGGAACCTTGCGGCCTTTGTTAGCGCCCAGGGTTTTTCCCGAGGGGCCGGCGGCTAGCGGGGCTTCTTCCGTGATGGAATTCCATTCGCCACATGCATCACATCTGCCGGCCCATTTTTTGTGGGTGGCACCGCATTTCATGCAGGTAAAAGATGTGTTTTGTTTGGCCATTGCGAACGGGTTTAACGGGGTCGGGGCAGATCGGCAAGAACCTATTAATTATGCGCCACTGGCGCAGAATTAAGCGGCCCT
>DAOUQS010000371.1 GCA_030625465.1 Amylibacter sp.
CTTGGGACGGCACATGAACGTCGCGTGCAGGCCCTGGCGCGCGCAAACCTGTTTGACCATCGAGCGGAACAGCACCATATTATCCGCGTGTTTCATGCCCTTTGCGGGGTCAAAGGTTACTTCCAGCTGGCTGGGGCCAAACTCCACTTCCAGTGACCGGATCGGCAGATCAAGAGCTATGCAGTTCTTGCGGATCAGATCGTAGACATCTTCCAGCGCGTCATAGCGTTGTTCCGACAGGTACTGGAAGCCCTGTGACATCAGTTCCGTTTTGGGCGGTGCCCCGGGTTGACCTGCATCATGCAGTCCCAGTTTAGGGTCGGTTATGCGCAGCACATGAAATTCAACCTCTAGCCCTGTGACAATTTCCAGCCCCTTTGCATGCAACTTTGCAAGCGCCTTTTTTAACAGGCTACGCGTACAGACCGGAACTGGCGTGCCGTTTGTGTGGTAGAGGTCAGCCAGTAACCAACCGTTTTTCGGTGACCATGGCAAAATGCGGAACGTAGACGGATCAGGCAACATGATCACATCACAAGCCCCGGTCAGCACCCCGTTGCCAAACCCGATATCTTCCTGCCAGACAGGATAAACCGTAACGTGGGACGTGTCCTTTAGAAGTAATGTAGAGGTCATGTTAACGCCGTTTTCAAGCGCGCCTTTCAGGCTGTCTATGACCAGCGACTTGCCCCGCAGCAACCCGTGTTGATCAACAAACGAGACCCGCAAAACTTCCAGATCGGCATCTTCCGCCTGTTTGATCAGTGCCAGTGCTTTTGCTTTGGTTTCATCCGTCCAAAGGCCGTGTTTTTCTACAAAACTGGGCATTATTTCCCCTTTGATTTCAAGCAGTGCTAAAGCTTAGCATCCCAATCGCAAGTCGTACGGCGATCCGCATCTTTCTTGCGCCACAGGCCCTCATGGTTATCTGTTTCCCCTACCGCATCCAGTGCGATGGGGCCTATAATCTCTTCCGGGGGCATTTCAGACAGGAATTGTGACAAATCCGGACCATCCGCTTCCATCTTGTTGATCGCGTGCAAAATAAGTTGACGATGTGCGCCTATAGCCTTGTCCGAAGTGCCAAGGGTTTCCATTGTTCTGTCCCTGATCCGGCCTTGCGATTCAACGGCCCATTGATCATGTACGTTAATATCTATCCCCATGCCGGTATAGGTCAGGGTTTCTTGTTCCGCCGGATTAAACCCGTATTCATTCGCCGCATTGCGCTTGGGCTTGTAATCCACACCTGTGGTTTCGCTGACCCGTTGCGCACGCATTTTTTCTTTGTCCACGGGTGCTTCAAAGCTGGTGAACATTGTGTACCAGTAGCAGTTTTTATCATCAATTGGCACATGCCATTGCGTGATGTTCATTGTGGCCGACATCGGGATTGTGATTGCGCAGGGAAATACCTGATTGGTCACGCGCACATGGGTCTTGCCGCCTTGCAAATTGCGCAACGTGGTCAGACGCAGTCCGAATTCAGTTTTGGAAACCTTAACCTCGGGGCGCGGATATTCCCGCAAGACTTGCGTAATGGGAATGTCTGTGCCGTCCGCTGTATCACGGAATTGCTTGCCATACTGATCGCTAGGATCTTCGTCTTCCAGAAAACGGTGCAGGAATGATGCGTGAACCGGGTCAATGCCAACCTCTAACGCCTGCAACCAGTTACAACCCCAGTGGCCTTTGTAGGAAAACACATGGCTTTCAGGCGCGCGGAAACAATCAAAG
>DAOUQS010000380.1 GCA_030625465.1 Amylibacter sp.
GTGTCTGAGGTCAGCGCCTATTGGACAAATTTGAGTATTTAAATAAGAGAGGATTTCTGGTTCATCTTAACCATTAGGAGTTGAAGATGAATAAGAAACCCGGAAGCAGCAAATTAGCTGCCAATAAATTAGTAAAGAACATCCGCCGTAAAACACGGCAAACCTATTCTGCTGAAGAAAAGATCCGTATTGTTTTAGCGGGGCTGCGCGGCGAGGAGAGTATATCCGCACTTTGCCGCCGTGAAGGCATTGCTGAAAGCCTTTACTACAGTTGGTCAAAAGAGTTCCTAGAGGCAGGTAAACGCCGCTTGTCTGGTGATACAGCGCGACAAGCTACATCCCCTGAAGTGAAAGATTTGCGCTCGGAGTCTTTGGCCTTGAAAGAATGCGTAGCTGATCTGACCTTGGAAAACCGTCTGCTCAAAAAAAGCATGACAGGACATGGGGATTACGAAGAATGAGATACCTTGCGTCAGAAAAACTAGAGATTATTCGCACCGTTGAGCACAGTCACCTGCCCACCAAGAGAACGTTGGATATGTTGGGCATTCCACGCAGCACTTATTACCGATGGTATGATCTGTATCTTGATGGCGGGCTGGATGGTTTGGCGGATCGGTCACCTTGTCCTCATTCTGTATGGAACCGTATTCCCGACAAAACCCGTGATGATTTTATCGAGTTTGCTTTGGATTATGAAGCTCTGACATCGCGTGAACTGGCGATTAAATACACGGATGAGAAACGATACTTTATCTCTGAATCGTCCGCATATCGCATTTTAAAGGTTGCAGACCTAATCACAGCACCTTCGCATGTGGTGATCAAAGCAGCGGCAGAATTCCATGATAAAACCACTGCCATCAACGAGATGTGGCAAACTGATTTTACCTACTTCAAGATCATCGGCTGGGGTTGGTATTATCTGAGCACGATCCTGGATGATTACAGTCGCTACATCATTGCCTGGAAACTCTGCACAAATATGCGCGCCAGTGATGTGACTGATACATTGGAAATGGCACTGGAAGCGTCAGGTTGTGGCCAGGCTGTTGTTCGTCACAAGCCACGCCTGCTGAGCGACAACGGATCGTGTTACATCTCTGGAGAATTGGCCGATTGGTTGGGTGATAAAAGAATGGATCACGTTCGGGGCGCACCGTTCCATCCGCAGACACAGGGCAAGATTGAACGCTGGCACCAGACCATGAAAAACCGTGTTCTTTTGGAAAACTACTATTTGCCGGGCGACTTGGAACAACAGATCAGGGCCTTCGTCGAATACTACAACAACGAGCGTTATCACGAGAGCCTCAACAACGTAACGCCTGCCGATGTCTACTTCGGGCGAGACAAAACCATCATTAGAGAAAGGAAAAAGATCAAACGAAACACTATTAATCACCGCCGCTTGCAACACTTCAAGAAAGCGGCATAATCAAAGCAACAAAACGAACCAGAGCCTCCATTAAATCAAGTGCTCATGAGTCCATATTATTCTGACGACGGACATCATCAATCAGTGCCATCAACCTTTGCAGAGCCGGGCGTTTCAACGTGCCACCTGATATCCCGCCATCATCATAGTGTTCAGGCAACAATACCCAGCCTTCATGTTTCTGGCTGGCGACATAGGCTTCGCAGGCCTCAC
>DAOUQS010000418.1 GCA_030625465.1 Amylibacter sp.
AATCCCAGAATGTGATCCCGGCTTTCGGAAAATAATCCGAGATCGGCATAAAAGCCGAGCCGATAATGCCGAACGCATTATCAATACCATGCATTTGCAGGACTTTCACAAAGGCTTCTTCTGTTGTCATTTTCATATCAGCTACTCCCAAAGCGCCACGCAGGGCAGTTTTTCAATCTACGCTGATCTAATGCACCAAGGCACGATACGTCCAGAAAATTAGCGCTGAATCTTTATGCTTCTAACTATCCGAAACTGTGTTCGGAAAAACAAAATCGCTATACCTATACCCTTGAACATACAGCAGCCCCGTCAGATCGGCATTATTCAAGCGCACATCGCATTCAGCCGCAACAACAGGTTTGGCATGTAGCGCCACGCCGCAACCTGCCAGCGTCAACATTCCAAGGTCATTGGCACCGTCACCAACCGCGATAACGTCTTCGTTTGCCAGGCCAAGTTTTGCGGTCAATTCATGCAATGCCACGACTTTGGCTTCACGCCCAAGGATTGGCATCTTGACTTTGCCTGTCAGCTTGCCATCCTTGTGCAACAACGTATTGGCGCGGTTTTCGTCGAACCCCAGTTTAGCGGCAATCGCCTGTGTGAAGTCGATAAACCCACCTGAAACCAATGCCGTATATGCGCCGTTCGCCTTCATGGTCGCAACCAGTTCCGGTGCGCCCGGCATCAGATCAATACGGCTGTCCAGAACCTTTTGAACAACCGAACTGTCCAACCCTTTCATCAGGCCCACACGCTCGGTCAAAGCATCATCGAAGTTCAGCTCGCCGTTCATCGCGCGCGCGGTAATGCCCGCAACATGCGCGCCAACGCCCGCTTCAGCGGCCAATTCGTCAATGCATTCCTGCTGGATCATGGTGCTGTCCATATCCGCCAACAAGATCTTCTTGCGACGCGCATCAATCGGCTGGATCACGAAATCAATGCCTTGTTCTTGTAGTTCGCGCCAAATGGCTTCTGTGTTTTTCGGGAATTTCACCATTTCAATATCGCAGGCAATATTTTCAGCCAGCCAGACCATGCCCTGAACCCCCAGCTTTATAGCGGTTTGAATGGCAATAGCAGAGCTTAGATTGGCGCGTTTTGGATCGGCGATCAGTGTGGCGACATACATTTGCGGGACTTTCCTAGGCTGAAATTCAGGGTCATTTACGACTGC
>DAOUQS010000095.1 GCA_030625465.1 Amylibacter sp.
ACACCGCGCATCAATGCGTAACCTGCGGCGGCCATAAACAGCACACCCCCCAACATGCGGCTGACATCATAGACCCAAAGCGTTGGGCCAAGGCCCCATGCACGCGCCACATCGCCCATGTCATTGGCGACAAGCACTGCAAATGCCTTGCGCGAGACAACTTCAAAGACCATCGCGAAAATCAAGGGGATCAGAAGAAAACAGGTTAGCCGTCCGGCCCAAAGGTTCAATACGTCAATAAATGCTGTGATCGGTCGCTGCCATGGCGTCATATCTTCGGGTGTTTGACCCGGCTCTTCGGCGCGACGTTCTGCAATCAGTTCGTCCGTAATGTCCAGTTCCATGTCTTCTATATTAACGTCATTGGCCATATGGCCACCTCCCGATCCCGCAATTCATCGGGATCTATTGACCCCGCCAGATAATGAGTGGCGCAAGGCATGATACCCTGCACCAAACTTTTAGCCTATATTATTTACGCGCGGCAACCTGGTCAGCAAATGCTTTACCCAAAGCCGCGTTAGACGCTTGGGAACCGGCCCAGAAAGGCACAGCGATTTCGGCAAAGTCTTTTTGTGACTGCCACACTTCGGCAAAGAATGCATTTTCAGCCGCGTTCTTTTCCAAAGCCGCTTTCGCTGCATTCATATATGCAGGGAAATAATCGGCCGGGGTGTCATGCAAGATAACGCCGTGGTTCTCGGTCAGGTCTTTCAGTGCCTTGCCGTTTTCATAGATACGGTAGGACATTGATTTAGACAGCGACGCATTGGCAGAAACCTCGATAGCTTTTTGCTGCAACGGTGTCAGTGCATCGTAAACATCTTTGTTCAAATACAAGTCAGCGTTCACAACAACCTGGTGCAGGCCTTGCAAGTAGTAGTGCTTAAGCACCTTCTGGAAGCCAAAAACAGAGTCCGGTTTCGGGCAACACCATTCTGCGGCGTCAATTGTCCCTTTTTCCAAGGCAGGCAGGATATCCCCGCCACCCATTGCAACCGAGGCAACACCGATATCTTTATAGGTTTGACCCGGAATACCAGGGGGTGTGCGGAAGCGATACTTGCGAAAGTCATCCATGCTGTTGATCGGCTCTTTGAACCAACCCAGGGCCTCTGGCCCAACCGGTTGCAACATGAAGCCTTTTACGTTCATGCCCATTTCATCCCAAAGCTGGTCGTATAATTCTTTACCACCACCGTATTGGAACCAGGACAGGAATGCGATGTTGTCTATCCCGACACCGGCACCGGCAACAGGTGAGCCGAACAGCATTGCCGCCGGGTGTTTACCTGACCAGTAATGCGTCCACGCAAAGCCGCCTTCAACAAGACCGCTATCGACCGCATCAAGTGTTTCCTTGATACCGACGACAGAGCCTGCGGCCAGGACCTCGATAACAACTTCACCATCAGTTAAGTCAAAAACATCTTTTGCAAAGTCCTTCAGCATAACAACCTCATCAGCTTTTGCCGAAATCACAGATTGCACGCGAATAACTGTTTCCGCCCACGCGGAAACAGCAAAAGACAAGCCCACAGCGGTAACCGCCAAACCCGTCGTTACTTTCTTAAAGTTAATCATGGTTTCCTCCCATTCGTTGTGCCTTCATTTTCTTTTCATTTCCATCCTGCGAAGACGTAAGGATGGCCATTCATTGGGTCAGAGTCGTTTTCCAACCGCAAATTTCAGTGCCCTTTTCAAAAGTTTATCCCCTCAACCAAGCCGAACATGGGTCCCACCCCATGGGCCGTATCAAAAAATCCACGATACATCATTTCGCTTGCCACATAGACAAGTACGCACAGTCCCAACCACGATATCCAAGGGAATTTGGTCAGCAAATGCATGATCATTGTCGCCGCGAAAGCCATAAGGATAATCGCCAGCCCCAGCCCGAAAACCAGCATTTGGGTATCGCCATCCGCAATGGCGGCCACCGCAAGCACGTTGTCCAGTGACATAGAGACATCGGCAATTGTTATGGAAATCAATGCGGATACCAATGTGCGGCGGGGCGCGCCTGTGTAGCCCGATGCGGGGTCTGATGCGGCTTCCAAAGCCAGTTCGGCCTGCGCGTCTATCCCTTCGCGTATTTCCTGGTACAGCCGCCAGCAAACCCAGAACAATAGCAGTGAGCCGACAAACAGGATGCCCGGAATAGCCAGAAGCTTTGTGGCAATGACCGCAAATACTATGCGCAAGACCGCCGCGACGATCATGCCGTATAAAATAGCTTTTTTACGCAATTCAGGCGCAAGGCTTGCCGCGACCATGCCGATAACCAAGGCATTGTCACCGGACAGAATAAGGTCGGCGATAATGATTTTTCCGAAACCAAGGTATGTTTCTATCATTTCGCCATATCCTGTAAAATCATGTCTGCAACTTTCTCGCCGATCATAATGGCGGGGGCGTTTGTGTTCCCGCTTGTGATCGTGGGCATGATCGAGCAGTCGGCAACCCGCAGATTTTCCACGCCGTGGACACACAAGCGTGCATCCACAACCGACATCGGGTCGCTGCCCATTTTGCAGGTTCCTGTGGGGTGGTAGATGGTGACAGATGTATTGCGCGCCCATTCCAGGATCGCGGCCTCATCGTCTATCCCGACCTTGCAACCCGGTTCATATTCTTCTGTTATGTGGGATTTCAAAGGTTCCAGCTGTGCAATTTTGCGAGCAATCTGAATGCCTTTGACAATGGTTTGTTGATCCAGTGTTGTTGCCAGATAGTTTGGGCGGATAACCGGATGGTCAAGATAGTTTGCCGATCTTAGCTTCAGATCACCCCTGCTTTCAGGACGCATTTGCAAAACCGATGCGGTGAATGCGGAAAACTTGTGGGGGCCTTCTACCGCGTTGTTCGCGCTAAAGGGCTGGATGTGAAATTGGATATCTGGCGTTTCCAGACGCTGGTCTGTTTTCAGAAAACCGGTGCCAAGGCTTGCGGCCATTGTCATCGGGCCGGTTCGGTTGATCGCATATTGCATCGCGATCATGCCTTGTTTGAACAGGCTGTTGGTCTCTACATTGATGGTCGGCAGGTTGGTTTTAAAAATCGGACGGGCTTGCAGATGGTCTTGCAGGTTCTTGCCGACACCCTGCAGGTCTTTTTCAACAGTGATGCCCAACGCGGCCAGATCCTGTGCCGCACCAATACCCGACAGCATTAAAATTTGGGGAGAGCCGATAGAACCCGCAGACAGAATTACCTCCACACGGGCGTTTATCGTGATTTGCGACCCGTGACTGACCGCATCAACCCCGGTGACCCGACCATCAACGATGTTTAATTTGCGCACTTGCGTATGGGTAAGAACCTTAAGGTTTTCACGCGACCGGGCCGGCTTTAGATAAGCCGCCGCCGAACTGCACCGCTTGCCTTTATCAATGGTCAGCTGGAAATATCCGACGCCTTCTTGAACCTTGCCGTTATAATCGGCCGTTTTCTTGTATCCGGCCGCCACCGCCGCATTAATCCAGTGGTCAACAATATCCCGTTTAAGCGCTGTCGGCGCGACCGATAACGGCCCATGGGTTCCACGTTCCTTACACGGATTATCCCCCTTCCAGTTTTCGGCGCGCTTAAAGTAAGGCAAGACATCATCCCAGCCCCAGCCTTTGTTGCCAAGCTGGCGCCAGTGATCAAAATCCTGTGGCTGTCCCCGCACATAAAGCAGCCCGTTGATAGAGCTGGAGCCGCCTAAAACCTTGCCGCGCGGCCAAGCGATTGTGCGCCCGTTCAGGCCGGGATCCTTCGCGGTTTTATATTGCCAATCGGTTTTACGATTACCCATTGTTTTAAAGTACCCAACCGGAATATGTATCCATGGATTCGTATCCTTACCGCCCGCCTCTAACAGCCCGACACTATAGCGACCGTTTGCCGACAAACGGTTGGCAATTGCGCATCCAGCAGAGCCTGCGCCTACGATTACAAAGTCAAAATTCACAAACATCCCTTAAATATTAAAAAATGAGACTTTTAGTCTCGTTTTTAGCAATATATTCGACTATAGGTAGGAAAATTCGATTCGTGCAATAGGAAGTTCACAATGACTGAAGAAAATCGCATCCCGACAAACTTACGGACTCTACTGATCCTAGAGGTCGTGGGCAGAAGCGACCATGCAATGACGCCGACAGAAATTAATGAACAGATAGGGCTACCCAAGCAAACAGTACACCGTTTGGTGACCACTTTGGAATCCGAAGGTTTTCTGGCAAAAGAAACCGATGGCAAGCGGTATCGCCCGACACGGCGGTCGCGATTGCTGGGGGCGGGATTGCTACATGCTTCGCGGTTTCACATTACGCGGCATCAGGTTCTGCAAGATGTCGCCTCTCAAGTGAAAGAGGCGGTTAATTTCGTGGTGCCCGAAGAAACCGGCATGAATTATCTGGATCGCATCGATACCGACTGGCCTTTTCGGATCCAGCTACCGGTTGGTACAAATGTTCCGTTTCATTGCACGGCAAGCGGCAAAACATTTATGGCCAGCCTTTCCAAAGCGGCGCGTAAAAAGTTCGTGCGCGGTCTTCGGCTGACAAAACTAACCGACAAGACACATGTCACGGCTGAAACTTTGCTGGATGATTTAGCGGTTTGCGCAAAAAGAGGCTATGCGCTGGACGGCGAAGAATTCATGGACGGTATGGTTGCCATTGCAGCCCCCGTGACAGATACAAGCGGCCGTTTTGTCGCCGCCCTTGCCTATCACGGCCCAAGCCAAAGATTGTCACTTGAACAGGCCGAAAAGCAAATTGGCGTTTTATTCGAGGCGGCAGAGACCTTGAAAAGGTCATTATTTTCCTAAAAATTCAGAACAACTCTCAACTGCGCACAGGCCCAATTAACTGCGCGCAAGCCCAAAATGTTGATCTATATCATTGACACTATTTTATGTGTATAATATTAGGTGCAACACGATAATAAATTCATTACCGACTACAAAATAAACTAGATTTTCCACAGGGGTTCACCATGAACAAACATACTAAAATCATCACAGCCGCTTTGATGAGCACATTTCTTTCCACGGCAGCCTTTGCCGCAGGTACTGGCGATGTTGTCACCGACGATGGCGCCTTAAAGGGCATACATTTTGACAAAAAAGGCAATACGCCTTCAACATTTACAGCCGAAATCATCAAAAAGCTGCGCGCTGAAATGAATTTTGAAGATGCGCGCGATTTTGAAGAAGCGCGCAAGGGATTTATCGCCGAACCGGATTACAGGCAAATCATGGCTGAATCCGGGAATGTCGCCTGGGACATCGGCAGTTACGACTGGTTGCTGGCCGGACAGGATTTTGACAGTATTCACCCGTCTCTACAACGCCAGGCCGTGCTTAATATGAACTACGGCCTGTTTGAAGTGATGGAAGATAAAATCTATCAGATACGCGGATATGATCTGGCTAATATCACATTTATCAAATCCGACACGGGCTGGATTATTTTTGATCCATTGACTGCCAAAGAAACCGCTGCTGCGGCGTTGAAACTGATCAACGAAAAGCTGGGTGAACGCCCGGTTGTTGCAGTTGTCTATTCGCATTCGCACGCAGACCATTTTGGTGGTGTGCGCGGTGTTGTGGATGAGGCGGATGTGGCCTCTGGTAAAGTTAAAATCATTGCACCTATCGGCTTTATGGAAAACGCCATTGCTGAAAATGTTTACGCGGGCAACGCGATGAACCGCCGGATGTTCTTCCAATATGGTTCTTTGCTGCCGCGCAGCCCTTATGGCCACGTTGACCAATCTATCGGTAAAAATACCGCTGCTGGTAATCTGGGCCTGATCGAGCCAAGCATCGTGATCACAGACGACTTCACGGAAATGACCGTTGATGGCGTAAGAATGGAATTCCAGAACACCCCGGGCACCGAAGCGCCTGCGGAAATGAACACCTACTTCCCGGATTGGAAAGCTTTCTGGGCTGCGGAAAACATCACCGGAACCATTCACAACATCTACACTCTGCGCGGTGCGCTGGTGCGTGATGCGCTGGAATGGTCCAAACAAGTGAACGTCGCGCTGTATAAATACGGCCAAGAGGCTGAAGTGATGTTTGCGTCACACAGTTGGCCGCGTTGGGGTAACGACCGCATTCAAGAAGTGATGCGTGCGCAACGGGACACTTATGGTCACCTGAATAACGGTGTGCTTAATCTGGCCAATAAAGGCGTAACCATCAACCAGATGCATAACGAGTACACAGTGCCGGCGTCCTTGCAAGAACAATGGGCGGCCCGTAGCTATCACGGTTCGGTTGAACATAACAGCCGGGCAGTGATTAACCGGTATCTTGGCTATTGGGATGGTAACCCCACAACACTGATCCCGGCGTCACCAGAAGATTCAGCGCCGCTATATGTGGAAATGATGGGTGGATCTGCACCGATCATTGCCAAAGGCGAAGAGCTGTACAATGCGGGTAAATACAAGCTTGCACAGGAAATCCTGAACAAGCTGGTCTATGCAGAACCGACAAACATGGAAGCCAAGGATCTATTGGCAGATGCGTTTGAGCAGGTAGGCTATCAACAAGAAAGCCCAAGTGTACGCAACTCATTCCTGGCAGCAGCCTTTGAATTGCGCAACGGCATTCCTGAAGGTTCTACCCCGAAAACATCCGGCCCTGATATGATCAAGGCGATGACGACCGAATTGTTCCTGAACTTTCTTGGTGTGCGCCTGAACAGCGATAAGGCCGGCGATGCAGAGTTCAAGATTAACCTGTCACACCCGGATATCGGCGAACAGTTTGTGCTTGAGCTTAGCAATGGTACCCTAACCAACATCCAGGGTTTTCAGGCTGATAATGCCGATCTAAGCATTACGGTTGATCGTAGCAGCTTTGAAAAGTTGATGATGGGTCTGGCAACAATGTCAGAACTGGTCAAAACCAACGAAGCCAAAATCGACGGCAACTTCGACACCCTTGAACAGTTGACCAGCTTCATGGATGACTTTGAAATCGGCTTTGAAATGATGCCTGGAACCAGCGACGCAAACCGCGTGCAAGCGGCCCAAGACGATGGCCTAAGCATTGGCAACCTGGAACTGGGCTTGCCTGAATAACAACAGCGTAAACGCTACGCATACTCCCTAATCAACATTGGCAGCATCTTTCGGGGTGCTGCCAATAATTTGTGCCCCCCCCCGCGTTCCACACGCCATATCTGTACATTCACTTCAGCCCTGCAAGGGCGATAGCTGATAACGGCTATCTTGGTTTTGCTGAAGAACCAGCTATTCAGAAGTAATCTCTATCCCGACGGAAGCGATAAGTTCGTAGTATCCGAAAAGCACCAGCAAGAAGAAGGCGAACAAGATCAGCTCATGCTTGAAGTGATGGGAATGGAAATATGACCTGTCACGATGGTGAATAACATCCATTAGTTCATCACC
>DAOUQS010000403.1 GCA_030625465.1 Amylibacter sp.
AACCTTTTCTAATTCAAGGAATGATAAAATGAGTGCAAAAGATCTGGTCAAACGCATTGCGGATGAAGACATCCAATATGTAGACATCCGTTTCACAGACCCGCGTGGCAAGCTGCAACACGTGACCGTTATCAATGATGAAGTTGACGAAGACTTCCTTGAAGGCGGCTTTATGTTTGATGGGTCTTCCATCGCAGGTTGGAAATCCATTGATCAGTCAGACATGAAACTGATCCCTGATTGCGATAGTGCCTATATTGATCCGTTTTACGCTGAAAAAACCATCTGTGTGCATTGCCATGTAGTAGAGCCTGACACTGGCGAAACCTATGAACGTTGCCCGCGTTCCACCGCGATGCGTGCCGAAGCTTACCTGATTTCTACAGGCATTGGCGACCAGTCATTCTGGGGCCCTGAAGCCGAGTTTTTCCTGTTTGACGATGTACGTTTTTCCAACAGCATCAACAAAGTATCATACGAAGTTGATGCAGCAGACGCATCATGGAACTCTGACACAGAATACGAAATGGGCAACATGGGCCACCGTGCGGGCATCAAGGGCGGCTACTTCCCTGTGAACCCCACAGACGCGGCACAAGACATCCGTTCCGAAATGCTTTCGACAATGAAGCGCATCGGCATGAAAGTTGACAAACACCACCACGAAGTGGCCTCTTGCCAACACGAGCTTGGCCTTGTGTTCGGCCCGTTAACCAAACAGGCCGATGATTTGCAGAAATACAAATACATCATCCACAACGTGGCCCACGCCTACGGAAAATCAGCCACCTTTATGCCAAAACCGATTGCGGGCGATAACGGCACCGGCATGCACGTGAACATGTCGATCTGGAAAGAAGGCAAGCCTTTGTTTGCAGGCGATAAATACGCCGATCTGTCACAAGAGGCACTATATTTCATCGGTGGCATCCTGAAACATGCCAAAGCCTTGAACGCGATCACCAACCCGTCCACAAACAGCTACAAACGCCTGATCCCAGGCTTTGAAGCACCGGTTCTGCGCGCCTATTCCGCATCAAACCGTTCCGGTTGCGTGCGTATCCCTTGGGCCGAAAGCCCCAAAGCCAAACGTGTCGAAGCCCGCTTCCCTGATCCCGCCGCCAACCCATACCTGTGCTTTGCAGCCTTGTTGATGGCCGGCCTTGACGGTATCAAGAACAAAATCGACCCGGGCGAGGCCCACGACAAAGACCTGTACGATCTGCCTCCGGAAGAGTTGGCTGGCATCCCGACCGTATGCGGCTCATTGCGCGAAGCTTTGGGTGAGCTGGAAAAAGACATGGACTTCCTGCTGGCCGGTGACGTGTTCACCAA
>DAOUQS010000117.1 GCA_030625465.1 Amylibacter sp.
AGGGCAAACATCAAGGTGAAGGGGACGATGCACACAATGATAAAGGCCACCCGCAGGCCAAGAAAGACCAGCATCACCAACATCACGACGACCAGTGTTTGCAATACATTCATAATCGCGGCATTTATGGATTTTGTGACTGCGGTTTCTTGATAAGTGGAAAACCTATACGATATTCCAATGGGCTGGGTTTGTTCATAATCCGCAACCCGATCTTGCAAAAGAACCCCAAGCTGCTGCAAATCCTGCGTGTCTGACATCTCGACCGCAAGAACCAGTGCAGGTTCACCGCTGAAGTAAATCGGTTTTTCACGCGGCTCTACATAGCCCCTGCGCACAGTCAACAAATCACGCAAGCGTACAAAGCCGGAAATACCCGGAACACTGGTTAGAACATCGCCAATTTCCTCTAGGGATGTAATGTCGCCGTTCGCTTCCAATATCAAATTGGTACCGGCAGCATCCAGTTCCCCGGCGGGCAATATAATATTTTGCGCCTGCAAATCAGCCAGAACCTGACCGACCTGCACGCCAACTGCGGCCAGTTTGCGGCTGTCCAGTTCCAGCCATATACGCTCTTCTTGCTCGCCATAAATTGTAACTTTGGAAATGCCTTCCAGTTTGAATAAATCTTTACGCAAATCGTAGGCAGAATCTTTGATTTCACGGTAGGAAAACCCATCACCCGTGACTGCGATTGTAGCTATCGATACATCCCCGAAATCCGTATTCACGATCGGGCCAATTGTACCTTGTGGCAAATCCCTTTCAACATCAGACATTTTATTGCGAATGTCTTGAAATACCTGTTCGATAGCGGCCATTGGTACGTCATCATATATAGACAGGTTGATTTTTGCAGAACCTGTTGTAATCAGCGTATTAATATCCTCAATCTCGCCGATTTCGCGTGCGGCACGCTCTATCGGATCAACGATCAAGTCTTCAATTCGTTCCGGTGACATTCCCGGAAACAGTGCTGTTACCACTGCAACACGGATTGTGACAACTGGGTTTTCCTGCTTGGGCATCCCGATATAACTCATCATGCCGCCAATAAGCAGGCCGACCATAACCAGCATAGTCAACCGGCTTTTATCCAGACCAAATCGTGTCAGAAAATCCATAATAACGGCCTATTCACTATCTAATAGCAGTTTGACCTTCTGGCCATCCCGCAAGAATGAAACGCCAGCGATCGCAACCCGCTCGCCAACATCCAGCCCCTCAACAACCAGCAATGAATTTTCGCTGATACCGTTCATCATAACATGACGCACGTTTACCGTGCTTGTTTCAGGGTCATAAACATATATTTTCAAAGGTGCGGGATCTCTCCCGTTAAACCGATCTTTATCCTGCCCGTAATTTATATCGCGATGTTCCAGCTGCCCAGTTTTAATCGCGGCACTTAGCGGTATTGTATAGCCCTGCCCCTGTTCCACTGCGAACTCAAGTGTCACCTCTACAGCCATTCCGGCCTTGATGGTTGCATCACTTTGAACCAGCGTCACCACCACCGGAAACGACGAAACAGCATCTGCCCGCGATCCCAATTCACTAATGACAGCGTCCAGAACCACACTTGGATTATCGGCAAGGCGTACTTTGGCCTTTTTGCCTACAGTCAACAGGTTAACCACCTCGAAGTTAACAGAAAATGACACCTCGAATGCATCAGTGGAATAAATTGTTGCAATCAGTGTAGTCGCATTGACCGTACCAAAAGAGTCGACCTCCAGCGTATTGATTACGCCATCGTATGGTGCCCTAAGCACGGTTTTTGTTAAGTTTTCTTCAGCGCTGGCCAAGGCTTTTTCGGATTGCGTGACTGTAGCGGCTGTTGTCAACGCTCTTGTGCGCGCGTCGTCCACCGCAACTCTGGTAACGGCCCCTTTCGCCAGCAACTGTTTCTGACGCTTCAATTCATCTGCCGCATTTTCCGCATTCGCATTGGACAGATCCAATGCCGCACGGGCATTTTCAACCTTCAGATCCAATGTCTTCGGGTCAAGTTGGGCAATTACATCGCCCTTTTTGACATGCTGCCCAACATCCAAGGTTATTTGCTTAAGCTTTCCGGAAACTTCAAAAGACAACGACGAAACCGAAGCCGGTTGCAAGACCGAAGGAAACCGGCGCTCGGTGAAGCTTTTAGCATTTGCAACGACCATGGTTTTCAATCCGCGAACGGCTTCACCAAGATCAGTTTTTTCTGCCTGGTCTTCCTTGCAAGCGCTTAATGACGACACCAGCAGCAATAGTACGAATAATTTTTTCATGAATACTTTCCAAACCTATGCCTAAAAATACGCTTCACACCGCAAATAAATCAAGCACCTTTTTTTAACCTTTGGAATAGCACTTTATATTGCGGGAACCAGAATATAACGATACCCTGATGGCAATTAGGCCAAGGCGACGACTTATCTTGGCACAAATTAAGGTAAATGACGGTCAATGACTGACAAGAAAATCTATTCAATATTGTCGACTATGAAGAATGAAGGCCCGTTCATTCTGGAATGGGTCGCACATCACAAAGCACTTGGCTTCGACCATATTGTGGTTTGCACCAATAACTGTGAAGACCAAACAGTCGAAATTCTAAAACACCTGGAAAAGACCGGATTGATCAGGCACCACCCGACCATTATCAGGGGTGGCGGCATCCAAAGAAGTGCTTACCGACAGGCGCGACGACTACCCGAGATACAAAATGCCGACTGGGTTTTTGTAAATGACGCAGATGAGTTTCTGAATATCCACGTGGGCGATGGCTCGGTTCGGGCATTGGTGGAATCTGTTGGTGATAACGTCGACATGATATCAATCCCCTGGCGCATTTTTGGCCCAAAAAACATCTTTAAGTTTCATGACAGGCCGGTGAAGCAACAATTCAACCTTGCCGAATTCGACTATAACAAAAACCCAGAGGTTGGTAAGTTTGTAAAAACCCTGTTTCATACTCCGGCAAACTACAAACGCATCGGGCTTCATATGCCTATTGCGCATCCGGATATGGACCACCCGCCGCTTTGTGTAATGGCGAACGGAAAGATGTATCTGCGGAATGGTAAGCGGACAAGGAACCCGCCGACATTTAGCCATGCACAGGTCAATCATTATGCATTGCGTTCCGCTGAATCGTTTTTAATCAAACGCGTACGCGGCCGCGCCAATCATTCCAGCCACACATTAGGCACACCTTACTGGCAGAAGTTCGATCTGAACGATGTCGTTGACGATAGCATCCGTCGGTATGATATCAGTTCCGGTATCTGGCTGGAAAAGTTTGAAAGTGACCCCGTGCTTTACGATCTTCACTTGAAAGCCGTTGATTGGCACCGCAATAAAGCAAAAGAACTGCGTCAGGATCCGGATTTTGCACCGTTAATAAAAGATATCCATCATGCCATGTCTACGGTTGAAAAAAACGGCTGGCCTGATCAGGTGTGAACACAAATAAACCCTTCCCCTAGCCATTCCCCACAGGCCATTTTTCCCCGATAACATCCACTGCGGCCGCAATGGCCTGTGTTATCGACATCGCGGATGTATCCAGAACCAGCGCATCAATTGCCGCGACCATTGGCGCTATATCGCGGCCCGCGTCGCGGGCATCGCGGGCTTGGATATCTGCTAGAACCTGCGCCTCGGTAATAGCCTCACCCTTATCGGTCAATTCCTTGAAGCGTCTGTGCGCACGCACTTGCGCACTGGCTGTCACAAACATTTTCACATCCGCCTCGGGGCAAATAACAGTCCCGATATCACGACCATCCAGCACCGCACCACCGGGTTGCTTTGCAAATGTTTTTTGAAATGCGATCAGGGCGGCCCGAACCTCGGGGATCGGTGCGATTTTGCTTGCCGCTTCGGCCACTTCTGCGGAACGCAAGTCATCCGCCGCCAGATCATCCGCAGTCAGTTCACGCGCCAGTTTTGCAGCCGCTTTCGGGTTGCAGTCAAAGCCCATAGCCTTCTTGCCAACCGCGCGGTACAGCAAACCTGTATCCAGATAGGCAAAGCCAAAATGTTCGGCAATAGCGCGTGAAATCGTGCCCTTGCCAGAGGCCGCAGGGCCATCTATCGCAACAGTAAAACTCACCGGTTACTCCGTGTGATACTGGCGCCCAGATCTTTCATAAGGCTTTCAAAAATAGGGAAACTTGTGGCAATTGCAGCACCGTCATCAATGCTGACAGGCTGCTTTGTGGCCAGTCCCATGCACAGGAACGACATGCCTATGCGGTGGTCGAAAAACGTATTGGCTGTGCCGCCGCCTTTCACATCACCACCTTGCCCGTGTACTATCAGATAATCGTCGCCCTCTTCAATCGTCACACCCATCGCTTCCAGTCCACGCGCCATCGCATCTATGCGGTCGCATTCCTTGACGCGTAATTCCTTGATGCCGCGCATCACGGTTTTACCTGTGGCAAAGGATGCCACAGCGGACAGGATCGGGTATTCGTCGATCATGCTGGGGGCGCGTTCGGGGGGCACTTCGATGCCTGTCAGCTTGCTGGCTTTGACCCGCAAATCTGCCACCGGCTCACCGCCTTCTTCGCGTTCATTTTCAAAAGTAATATCCGCGCCCATTTCGACCAGCGTGGTCAGCAAGCCCGCCCGTGTCGGGTTCAACCCGATATTGGGCACAAGGATTTCAGAACCTTCGACGATCAGTGCAGCACAGATCGGAAAAGCCGCTGAACTGGGGTCACGCGGCACGGTTATGGTCTGCGCTTGCAACTCTGGCTGGCCTGTCAGGGTTATTTCAAACCCTTCATCGGTCTCAATGGTTTCAATCTCTGCACCAAATCCACGCAACATGCGTTCGGTATGGTCACGGGTTTTCTCTTTCTCGATCAGCACGGTTTTACCGGGCGCATTCAAGCCTGCCAAAAGCACCGCAGATTTAATCTGGGCGGATGCATGGGGCGAGGTGTAACGCACCGGCATCGGTTCACGCGCACCGACCAAAGTCAGCGGTAACAATCCGTTTGCACGCCCCACAGTTTGCGCCCCGAAAAGCTTCAAAGGATCAGTGATGCGCCCCATCGGGCGGGACCGCAATGATGCGTCACCTGTGAAGGTTACTGTGATCGGGCTGGTCGCAACCGCGCCCATAATCAGGCGCACGCCGGTGCCTGCGTTGCCGCAGTCGATCACATCGTCAGGTTCGGCAAAGCCGCCAACACCCACACCGTTGACCCGCCATTCACCGTCGCCCACACGCGCCACTTCTGCCCCTAGGGCTGTCATCGCTTTGGCGGTGTCCAGAATATCGTCGCCTTCCAAAAGGCCGCTGATCTTGGTTTCGCCTACAGCCAGCGCGCCCAGGATCAGTGAACGGTGTGAAACCGATTTATCGCCCGGAATTTCTGCGGTACCCTTCAAAGGGCCGCCTACGCGCGATTGCATTGGGATGGGGGTGCCGTGGCCTGACATGAAGCTTGTCCTAATCTTGTTTGGTCAAGGACTTACGCCAAATTCCACGGATTGCCAAGCGGTCAGAGCTTGCGAAACGTCATGTAATGTGGCGTACGACCTTCACGCAGGGCTTTTTGTTCGTACCGCGTTGAATACCAGTCTGGCCATGCTGTACGCCAGTCATCTGCGGTTTCCGCCAGCCATTCGAAATCATCCCGCATGGTCATCTGTTCCATGGTTTGGCGCACATAATCCTCGATGTCTGTCGCCACACGAAATATAGCACCCGCTTTCAGGCAACGGGCCAAAGGATCAAGATGTTCAGGGGTCACAAAACGCCGTCTGTGATGGCGTTTCTTGGGCCACGGGTCAGGATATAAAAGGAACGCGCGGTCGATGGAACCTGTGGGCAGGATGTCCATCACATCACGGGCGTCACCCGCATGCAGGGTAATGTTTGTCACCTTTTCCTTGCGGATTTTGCCCAGCAACATACCAACGCCGTTGATATAAGGCTCGCAGCCCAGAATTTGCACATCGGGGTTTTGCATCGCTTGATGCACCATGTGTTCACCACCGCCAAAGCCCACTTCCAGCCAAACCGGATGATCCCCGAACTGGGCTTTCATGTCCATTTGTGTGCGCTCTGGATTGTCTTCCCACGTCACGTTGGGCAAGGAAAGGGCAGCCAAGTCTTCGACAACATAGGCCTTTTGCGTATCTTTCATATGCTTGCCCTTCAGGCGACCATAAAAGTTACGCCACGGGGCGCCGGAGGGTGATTTATCTGTCATACGATCGTTCCAAAAAAGAAGCCCCAAGGGATGCTTGAGGCCTCAATATCTTTTCATGTGCAAGGGATCAAGGGGCGATCAAACCGCCTTTTTCAACGCCTCGACCAGATCGGTTTTTTCCCATGAGAAACCACCGTCACTTGTAGGCTTGCGCCCGAAGTGGCCATAGGCCGCTGTGCGTTCATAAATCGGGCGGGTCAGTTGCAGATGGTCTTTGATGCCTGTCGGCGTCAGGTCCATAATTTCCGCTACAGCCTTTTCAATCTCGGCTTCATGCACTTGGCC
>DAOUQS010000184.1 GCA_030625465.1 Amylibacter sp.
GAATTGCCGCAAACCCATTGAACACCTGCTGTATGTGGATTAACACACTCCACAGAACAGGGAAATACACACAAAATGGCACGTAAACCAAAGAAAAAACCACTGGTTAAGCCGCGCAGTCACATTATAGCGTCTATGCGCAATAATTTTCTGACCGGGCTCGCGGTGGTTCTACCCGTTGCAGTAACAATCTGGGCGGTCTGGAGCTTTGTAGGCTTTGTTGACGCCCGTGTTTTGCCGTTCCTGCCTGCCAAATACAATCCGCTGACCTATTTCGATATGAACGTGCGCGGTATGGGCGTGGTGGTATTTATTATCTTCACCACAATCATAGGATCGCTGACCAAGGGGTTGTTCGGTCGCTCGCTTGTGCGCGCCGCAGAAGGTTTTGTCGACCGGATGCCGGTTGTGCGTTCATTATATAATGGCCTGAAGCAAATCATCGAAACGGTGGTCAGCCAAAGCAGTAGTTCATTTGAAAAGGCCTGTCTGGTGGAATACCCGCGCAAGGGCATCTGGGCGGTTGCGTTTATTTCAACCGACTCAAGCGGTGAGTTACTGACAAAGACCGGACAAAAGGCCATGACCTCGGTGTTTTTGCCGACAACGCCAAACCCGACTTCCGGCTTTTTGCTGTTTGTGCCGACAAAAGACATCATTCATCTGGATATGTCCGTGGAAGAAGCCGCCAAACTGGTGATTTCCGCAGGACTGGTCATGCCGCCGTCTAAAGCTGAAAAATCCAACGGCAAGGCAAAATCTGTCCGTATAGCAAAGACCAAAGCCGCCAAATGATATCCGCCGCTGTTACCGGCTTTTTTACCAGCATTTCGTTAATCCTTGCCATAGGCGCACAAAACGCTTTTGTTTTGCGCCAAGGCTTGCTGCGCGCCCATGTTTTTCCGGTCTGCCTTTTTTGCGGCCTGTCCGATGCCCTGCTGATTGCCGCCGGCGTGGCAGGCTTTGGTTACATCGTTGATCTGGCCCCGTGGCTACCCACAGCAATGGCCCTTGGCGGCGGCGGTTTCTTGATCGCATACGGTGCCACACGGCTTTATGCGGTCTGGTTGGGGGAATATGCCTTGGAAATAGAGGGCCACAGCGCGGGCTTGTGGCCAACTCTGGGGATTGCGGCCGCCCTGACATGGCTGAACCCGCATGTTTATCTGGACACGCTTGGCCTGATCGGCGCGATTTCAACGCAATACACCGACAGCAGTGAAAAGCTTGCATTTGGCATTGCAGCGACAACAGCATCCGTCGTGTTCTTTTTCAGCCTGGGCTATGGCGCACGCCTGTTGGCACCCTATATGAAGTCGCCCCACACCTGGCGTATTCTTGATTTTATTATCGGTATAACCATGCTGGCGATCGCCGCAGGCCTATTGTTACCCCTTATTTAGGGCCAGCCCACCACACATCCGGCATGAACCCTGTCCAGTCACCGTACATCGGTAAAACCTCGGGGAAATGCAATTCAGACTTATAGGCAATGCGCGAATTAATGGTATTCCATAGCGGTATAACGTATCGCCCGGTGGTCAATATACGATCCAAGGCCTTAACCGCTGCAACAAAATCGTTTTGATCCGTGGCACTTAGCATCGCGTCTATCATCGCCTCGGCCGCAGGGCTGTCCATACCCATATAGTTGCGCGTACCGGGGCGTGTGATCCCGTCCGCCCCCCAGTACAGGCGTTGTTCATTGCCGGGTGAAAGCGATAAGGCACGGCTGTAATAAGTCATATCGAAATCATAGTTATTTGTACGTTCGGTATATTGTGCGCTATCCACAATCGAGATGCTCAATGTAATTCCAAGACGTTTCAGCGCGTCACTGTAAATATTGATCATAGCCTCGTTGCTGGCCGATCCCGCCCTTAACAAAACCTCCATCCGAAACGCGGCACCGTTCGCGTCTTTCAGAACACCGTCCTGAATTGCCCAGCCAGCCTGGCTTAACAGCGCCTTGGCCTGTCTTAGATTGCGGCGGTTGCGTTTTTTGCCGTTCGAAGTTGGCAAGGCATAACCCGCCAATGCCTCTTGTGGCAGATCATCGGCAAATGGTGCAAGCAGGTCGCGCACCTTCCCCGTTGCAGGCCCCGTCCCCATCGCCAAAACCGAGTTCGAATAATATGATGTAATACGTGGCTGCGTACGGCCATTTATAGTCCGGTTGATAAACTCGTAATTGAAGGCGTGGATCAGCGCATCGCGCACACGAATATCGGCAAATTGCCCGCGCCGCGTATTCATCACGAACCCGCGAATGCCCGAAGGACGTTGATGCGGGATAACCGATTTTACGACCGCGCCGTTCAACGCACGCGGGAAATCGTAATGCGTGTCCCACTTGCCCGCATTGCCTTCCCTGTAAAAACTGATCTCGCCGGCCTTGAACGCCTGAAAAACCACATCCGCATCGCTGAAATACTCATACCGGACCTCGTCAAGGTTATGGCGCCCCTTGTTAAAGGCCAGATCCTTGCCCCAATAATCCGGATTCCGTTTGAAACTGATATAACGGTTAGGCTCGAAATCACCGATTACATACGGGCCGGAACCTGTGACAACATCCAGCGAACTATCTGTAAAGTCCCTGCCATCCCAGTCGGCTTTGCGCAAAACCGGACGCAATCCCAAGATAAGCGGCAATTCGCGGTCAATGGTATTAAAGGTAAACTTCACACGGCGCGGCCCGGTCTGTTCCGCGGTTTCAATTTTCTTCCATGCGTTGGCGTAACGCGGGTGGCCCTTTTGCGCCAGCGTTTCAAATGACCACAAAACATCTGCCACTGTAACGGGCGTACCATCGGAAAACCGGGCATCTTCACGCAAGGTAAAAGCGACCCATTCACGTTCCGGCCCCACCTCGATACTTTGCGCCAAAACCCCGTATAGGCCAAAAGGTTCATCCCAGTTGCGCCCCATCAGACTTTCGACCACATGCAACCGCACCCCCCAAGGTGCACGCCCTTTCAGGATGTAAGGGTTAAGCGCGTCAAAGCCACCTGCCTCACCCATGACCATTTTGCCGCCCTTCGGCGTATTGGGGTTGCTGTAAGGAAGTTGCGTAAATCCTTGAGCTAAAGCAGGTTTTCCGTACATGGCGATGCCATATTGCGATTCTGCACGCGAAATTGTTGCTGAAAAAAGGTTAATCGTTGCCAATATGGAAACAATCGCGATGGCGGATGATAAGAGTCGTGTCATGTAGGCAACATTCATTGATTTGAATCGGTTTTCAATGGGTTAACACAGCTATTTCACTGAAAACCCGAAATTTTTACTTGGAGACTCGCCGTGCAAAATGTATAACTAACTTACTGCTCGATAGGTTTCTTGCCTGTATGAAACCTGCCTCAATACTTGACGCCCTCCTTGTGAGGGCGTTTTTTTTGGCCGCAAATCACACCTTAAATTAATATTAGTGTTTATTAACAGCATCTTAATAAAGATTAACATCATTGAGGCGACCATAATTCATGGCACATAGGATAACGGCAATAAACCGCCTATCCGTTTGAAATATTGCACAAACCGATTCTAATAGAATCAATTGCCCAAAATACACATCTGCCTTAAATCAATGAAAAGCATCAAACTGCAAGGTTTTGAACATGACAAAAATAGACATCATCTCTGACCCGATATGCCCGTGGTGTTATATCGGCAAAACCCGCCTTGATCGCGCATTGGAAGCCAACCCAAACCGCGATTTTGTCATTGAATGGCACCCCTACCAGTTGAACCCCACCATGCCTGCGGATGGCATGGACAGGCGCGAATATCTGGAAACCAAGTTCGGCGGCCAGGAAGGCGCGTTAAAGGTCTACGGCCAAATAGATCAAACCGCCCGTGAAACCGGGCTGGATTTGAACTTTGCAGGCATCAAACGCACGCCCAACACCATCGACGCGCATCGTTTGATCCTGTGGGCAGACATTGAAGGCTGCCAAAACGCCGTGGTTGACCGCCTGTTCAAAGCCTATTTCAAAGAAGGCCGCGACATTTCCGAACACTCCGTTCTGATCCGCATCGCCACAGCGGCAGGCATGGACGCGGACGCCACGCGTAAGCTGCTGGAAACCGACGCCAACATTGCAGACATCCGCACCCGCGACGCCAAATCACGCGAAGCAGGCATACAAGGCGTGCCCGCGTTTATCATCGACAACCACTACGTCGTCAACGGCGCACAACCGACAGAAATGTGGGACGGGGTGATTAAAGAGATATTGGCGAAGGCTGACAGCCTATCGTAAGGTGGGCTAATTCAATCGAATTGGGTTCTGAAGCCGGTGTTGCAGCAACTT
>DAOUQS010000140.1 GCA_030625465.1 Amylibacter sp.
GAACCAAAAGCCATAGCCCTTGGGATCACAAGCGCGCTTATACGCGAACGCGCAACCGTGACGGCACAAAAGGAGGCCCACTTATGACTGCATTACTTAGCCTGTCGGGGCTGACCAAAGCCTATCCCGGCGTCATCGCCAACGATGATGTCAGCTTTGACATTGAGCCGGGCGAAATTCACGCGCTTTTAGGTGAAAACGGTGCTGGCAAGTCGACGCTGGTGAAAATGATCTACGGGCTTGTGCGCCCTGACAGCGGCACCATGATGTTGCACGGCGAAGCCTTCGCCCCGCCTGAACCGCGTGCGGCACGCGCCAGCGGTGTGGCGATGGTGTTCCAGCATTTTTCACTGTTTGATGCGTTAACCGTGGCCGAAAACATCGCGTTGGGCATGGAGAATTCGCCTGACACTGCTGATCTGACCGAACAGATTATCGAAGTGTCTGGCAAATACGGGCTGACCATTGACCCCTACCGCATGGTGGGTGATCTGTCTGCCGGTGAACGCCAGCGGGTCGAGATTGTGCGCTGCCTTTTGCAAAATCCGAAAATGCTGATCATGGATGAACCCACATCCGTGTTGACCCCGCAAGAGGTGGAAGTGCTGTTCAAAACCTTGCGGCAATTGTCCGATGAAGGCACATCTATCCTTTATATCTCGCATAAGCTGGACGAGATCAAAGTGCTTTGCGAACACGCAACCATATTGCGGCGCGGCAAGGTGGTAGGCACTTGTATTCCCAAGGATGAGACCGCCAAAAGCATGGCTGAAATGATGGTTGGCTCGAAACTACGCACACCAAAAAAACATTACACCCGCCACGGGGCGGCATTGTTGGGGCTACATAATCTGTGGCTGAAATCGAAAGACCCGTTTGGCACCAGCTTGAAGGAAATCACCTTTAACCTGCACGAAGGCGAGGTTCTGGGTGTCGGCGGTGTGGCTGGTAACGGGCAGGACGAATTGATGCTGGCAATCTCGGGGGAAGAGCTGACACCGGCACATGCGATCCAGTTCAAAGGCGAAGACATCGGGCAGCTGGGGCCTAATCCCCGGCGGATGCGCGGCCTGCTAACGGCCCCTGAAGAACGGCTTGGCCATGCCGCCGCCCCTGATATGTCGCTAAGTGAAAACGCTTTTCTGACCGGTGCGATCCGGCAGAACCTGACCCACAACGGTATGATCAAAACCGCCGCCACCCGCGCCTTTGCCCGCGAGATTATCGAGCAGTTCGATGTCCGCACGCCCGGCACTGAAAACGATGCGCGGTCGCTATCCGGCGGCAACCTGCAAAAATTCGTGATCGGGCGCGAGATTTTGCAAAAACCCGACGTGTTTGTGGTTAACCAACCCACATGGGGTGTTGATGCCGCCGCTGCCGCCGATATTCGCCATGCAATTCTTGAGCTGGCCAAAAACGGGGCGGCCGTGCTGGTGATCAGTCAGGACCTGGATGAATTGATGGAAATCTCGGACAATATCGCCATTCTATCCGAAGGCACCTTGTCCGCACCACGCCCTGCCAAGGGTATAACCGTAGAACAAATCGGCCTGATGATGGGCGGAACCGAGGTGGAACATGTTTAAACTTGAACGCAGGCCAACCCCGTCCAAAGCAATGGTGGTTTTAACGCCCGTACTGGCGGTTGTACTGACGATGATCGCAGGCGGTATCCTGTTTGCCATTCTGGGCAAAAACCCGTTTGAAGCCATTCGCATCATTTTCTGGGACCCATTATTCAATGAGGTTGTGGCCAGCTATACTAGGCCGCAACTGTTGGTTAAAGCCGCACCATTGATCACCATTGCACTGGGCCTGTCGTTTGGATACCGCGCCAATATCTGGAATATCGGTGCCGAAGGCCAGTTTATCATGGGCGCGATTGCAGGCGGGGCTGTGGGGCTTGCATTCTACCCCACCGAAAGCGTGCTGATCTTTCCTTTGATGGTTCTGGCCGGGGCCATAGGTGGCTTCCTTTGGGCAATGATCCCCGCATTCTTGAAAATCAAATTCAACGCTAATGAAATCCTTGTGTCTCTGATGCTGGTCTATGTGGCAATCAATTTCCTAGGGGCTATGGTCACCGGGCCGTTGCGTTCGCCCGTGGGCATGAACTTTCCCGTCAGTCGCAATTTCAACGAGTACCCGTCGGCCTATAATGGTGAATTGATCGCCAACACAGGCTTGCACATGGGTATATTCGTTACGCTGGCCGCCGTCATCGTTTCGTACATATTGTTAAAGCACCACATCTTTGGTTTTCAGGTGCGCACTGCGGGCCAATCACCACGCGCAGCCAAGTTCTCGGGCGTTAACCCCAACATAACCATCGCGATCTGTCTTGGCATATCGGGTGGTCTGGCAGGCATGGCAGGCTTGTTCGAGGTCACCGGCCCCGCAGGCAAACTATCTACCAACTTTCCGCTGGGCTACGGCTTTACCGCGATTATCGTGGCGTTCTTGGGCCGGTTGAACCCCATCGGCATCACATTCGCGGGGCTGCTTATGGCGCTTACTTATATCGGGGGCGAGCTGGCACAGTTCCAACTGTCGGTTCCCGCCGCATCCATCCAGGTGTTCCAGGGCATGTTATTGTTCTTCATGCTGGCAGTGGACATTCTGGTGACCTTCCGCATTCGCCTTGCTTCGAGAGAGGTAGCATAATGGACTTTTCAGCACTTTCCCCCGTCGCCCTGATTGTCAGCCTGATGGTTGCCGCCACTCCAATCCTGCTTGCCGCCATCGGCGAGCTGGTCGTGGAAAAATCCGGTGTTCTGAACCTTGGCGTTGAAGGCATGATGATTATCGGCGCGATCTGCGGCTTTATCGTCGCGGTCGAGACCGGATCCCCTTGGCTGGGCTTTTTGGCAGCCATGGCAGGTGGTGCCGCCATTTCGTTCATCTTTGCGATACTGACCCAGTATATGCTGACCAATCAGGTTGCGACCGGACTGGCCCTGACACTATTCGGCTTGGGCTTTGCCGCCCTTCTGGGCCACAGCTATGCAGGCATCAAACCCCCCAAATTCGGCAAGCTGGACATTCCGTTTATCTCGGACATCCCGGTGATTGGCGAATTGGTGTTTTCGCATGATTACATGATCTATATATCCCTCGCGATCATCGCGGGTGTCTGGTACTTCCTGACCCGCACACGCGGCGGGCTGGTGTTGCGTGCCGCTGGTGAAAACCACGATGCCGCCCACGCTTTGGGCTATAAAGTGATCCGCATCCGCATCATGGCCATCCTGTTTGGCGGGGCCATGGCAGGCTTGGGCGGGGCATATCTGTCGCTGGTACGCGTGCCGCAATGGACCGAAGGCATGACCGCAGGTGCGGGCTGGATTGCACTGGCACTTGTGGTGTTTGCCTCTTGGAAACCATGGCGCATCATTCTGGGTGCATATCTTTTTGGCGGCATCACGGTTTTGCAGTTGAACTTACAGGCAGCAGGGGCCAATATCCCCGTCGCATACCTGTCCATGACACCGTATCTGGTGACCATCATTGTGCTGGTAATTATGTCTGCGGACAAAAAACGCGCCAGTCTGAATGCCCCGGCCTGCTTGGGCCGGATATTTCATGCCTCGAACTAGGGGCGATATAATAAGGGCTGCGCTGCGTAGCCCACCAACAAGGAGAGAAATGAAATGAAGTTGTTTAAAACACTACTCGCGGGGGCAGCCATTGCCGTCGGGTTGACGGGGGCTGCATCCGCCGGCGAAAAACTGAAAGTGGGCTTTATCTATGTTGGCCCGACCGGTGATTTTGGCTGGTCTTATGAACATGATCAAGGCCGTCTGGCTATTGAAGCTGCTTTGGGTGACAAGGTTGAAACCACATATGTTGAAAGCGTGCCGGAAAGTGCCGACAGCGAACGTGTGATGACGCAAATGGCCCTAAGCGGCACCGATCTGATCTTTGCAACATCATTCAACTATATGGATCACGTGCTGAACGTGGCCAAAAAATTCCCGAACGTGAAGTTTGAACATGCAACGGGCTTTAAGCGCGCTGACAACGTATCAACATATTCCGCACGTTTCTATGAAGGCCGTACAGTAATTGGCCATATTGCGGGCAACATGACCGAAACCAACACCATCGGTTACATCGCGTCTTACCCGATCCCTGAAGTGATCCGCGGCATCAATTCTGCCTATATCGCTGCCAAAAAAGTTAACCCTGATGTGAAAATGAAAATCGTCTGGGTGTTTTCATGGTTTGATCCGGGCAAAGAGGCAGATGCCGCAACTGCACTGATCTCGCAAGGTGCCGACATCATCATGCAACACACAGACAGCCCGGCTGCGATGACCATCGCGGAAGAAAAAGGCATCTACGCATTCGGTCAGGCATCTGACATGGCCCAGTTCGGCCCGAACGCACGCCTGTCTGCAATCATCGACAACTGGGGGCCATATTATGTGGCACGCGCCCAGGCCGCGATTGACGGCACATGGACATCAACCGACACATGGGACGGTATCAAACCCGGCATGGTTGGCATTGGTGCTTTTTCCGACAAAATCCCAGCTGACGTGCAAGCTTCCGCCACTGCGATCAAAGACGCGCTATCTGCGGGCACCATGCACAGCTTCACAGGGCCTTTGAACAAGCAAGACGGTTCGGTTTGGTTGAAAGACGGCGAGACAGCTGACGACGGCACATTGGCCGGCATGAACTTCTACGTTGAAGGTATTGACGGCGAAGTACCGCAATAAATACCCCTGTAGATACATATCAAAAATGACGGCACTCCATCGGGGTGCCGTTTTCGTTTCAGGTGTCGCGTTCTTTGTCCAAAAAGCCACGCATCTCGGCCAGTAGCGGCAACATGTCCTTTAGCCTTTCAGGCGGGAACTGTGCTGCGAAATTGGCAAAGAACGGCATCGACGCGACGATTGCGTCATCGCGGAATTTACGGCCCAAATCAGTTATAACAACCGACTTTGAACGCCCGTCATCGGGGTTGGGCCGCATCACAATCAGGCCGCGCTTTTCCAAGACAGACAAGGTATGGGTCATGGTCGTTTTCGGCAGCTGGAACGCCTTGGCAATATGCAAAGGCGTTTGCCCGTCACCAAGACGCATCAGATGGTGTAGCACACTGAAATGTGCAAGCGTTATGCCCATGGGCAAATGCGATTCAATTCCGGTGCGGCTTAGCTGGTTCAGAATGCCAACCTCGGTAAAAAACTGCACATAAAGCGGTATCTGGTCTTTATCCATTCTTCAATTTTACTTCCAAAGGCCAGCGCGGTGATGGCGGCGTTTGCGGCCCGTAACCCAACCGCCCGAGCATCTGAACAGTTTCACCCGGCTTTGCAAGCAAATCATGGATATTACGATATTGTTCATCCATCTCGGGATACTCTTGCAAGGATTGGCTGATAGGGTGCAATGACAGGCCCATCTGGGTCGTTTTCAGGTTCAACCGTGCCCATTTGCGCCCAATGGCAATCTGGTCTTTCGGCGTATTACCCTGTGAGGTCAGATAGGCATATGCAGGGGTGGCATGGAACATTTCATCGAATATTTTCATGCCTTCCTTAAAGCCGGTGCTTTGTGGGTTCATACTGCTTTCGCGCGTCAAAATACCTGTGAACGACATCAGTTCCAGCATGCCCCCGGTCAGGCCAATCCCGTCAGGATTTGCATCAACCTCGTTAACCCCAAGGCGCATCAGATCAACACTTTCTTGCCATGTGTAGGGTGT
>DAOUQS010000410.1 GCA_030625465.1 Amylibacter sp.
TGTATTGAGGTAATCAACAAATGTCTGCTCTGGGTTGCGGTTTCAATCGGTCAATGCAACATCTAATCTCTAACTCCAGAGAGGAGGATGTTGAAAATGAAGTATCGACCAAGGATCTATTACACCGAAGAACAGAAGGCATTGATGTGGGATCGCTGGCAGAAAGGCGAATCCCTAGGTTCGATTGCGCGACTCTTTGATCGATATCACTCGTCGATCCAACGCATTCTGGCAGAAACCGGTGGTATACGTCCGGCACAACGGCACCGATCGAAACGGGCGCTCACGCTGGCAGAACGTGAAGAGATTTCACGCGGGGTGGTGGCGGGTTGCTCACTCCGTTCCATTGCCTCATCGCTGGGTCGTTCACCTTCCACAATCAGCCGTGAGATTCAGCGTAATGGTGGCTGGCATAGTTACCGGGCAAGCCAGGCCGATCAAGCGGCTTGGAATCGTGCACACCGCCCCAAGACGTGTAAACTGGTCGAGAACCGTGCGCTGGCCCGACTCGTGGCCAGGAAGCTCCAGATGAAGTGGTCACCCGAGCAGATTGCGGGCTGGCTCAAGCACACATATCCGGACGATGGAAACTACCAGGTGTCACACGAGACCATCTATAAAAGTTTATTCATTCAGGCCCGTGGTGCCTTGAAGAAAGAGCTGTTACAGCATCTCAGGCGAACGCGGGCCATGCGTCGTTCACGCCACCACACACAGAAAACGGCGGAGCACGGCAGGATCACCGACACGGTATCAATCCGTGAGCGACCGGCCTCAGTAGAGGACAGAGCTGTACCCGGGCACTGGGAGGGTGATTTAGTGTTCGGCAGCAATAACAGTCAGATCGCCACCCTGGTGGAACGTCACACGCGTTACGTGATGTTGGCCAGGGTCACCGGCAAAGACACCGAGACGGTGATCAATGCCCTGATCAAACAGGCGCAGAAGCTACCGCGTGAACTTTACAAGTCACTGACCTGGGATCGGGGTAAAGAGCTGGCTGATCACAAACGCTTCACGCTGGCCACTGATATCAAGGTGTACTTCTGTGATCCACACAACCCTTGGCAGCGTGGTTCCAACGAGAACACGAACGGGCTGTTGAGGCAGTACTTCCCGAAAGGAATGGATCTGTCAGGGGTATCGCAGGCCAAACTGAATGGCGTGGCAAGACGGCTTAACGAACGACCGAGAAAAACGTTAAACTATGAAACACCAGCAGAACGATTTAATGCATGTGTTGCATCGACCGGTTGAAACCGCA
>DAOUQS010000204.1 GCA_030625465.1 Amylibacter sp.
ATCTTCCAGATTGAACGAGTAGAACAGGCGCTGCTGTCCTCCCGGTAACTGCCCCATCATGCTGTTCGCCCCCGCGCTCGCTGACAGGGCAATTCTGCCGAAGGCATGGGGAAGCAGCTACTTTTTCAACAGAATCGGCCAAAAGCTGTCACTCACTTCCATCTGGATCAGCCAGGATTCCACCGCCAACAGCAATAGTCTGTTCCCGTTTATTTGCCAGCATTGTTCGTTCTGATATCAAATTGATAGCTTGCTGGGCTTGCCTATCAGTTTCTAGGACAAATTCAGACAACAAGCACGTTAAAAGGAGTGAACATGCCGGCAATCAAAAAAATTGTGCTCAAGAACTTCAAGATTTTTGATGACATGACCCTTGAGTTCGATCTTGGCAAGAACGTGCTGATAGGCGAGAACGAGACAGGCAAAAGCAGCGTGCTATTGGCCTTGGATCTGGCTCTGAGCGCCAGTCGCAGTCGCGTCGAGACCATAGGCTATGAAGCCCTGCTGAATCAGGGGGCAGTGAAGAAATTCTTGGCAGGGCCTGCGACGCTGGATTTACTTCCAGTCGTCATTGTGGACGTGTTTCTTGAAGAGGGAGACGACCAGGGTTTTTACGGTACCCAAAATGTTCTGGGAACGCAGACAGATGGCGTGCGCATGGAGATCGTCCCGTTGATCGAAGAATTCGGCCAGACGATTGTCGACCTGCTCAAAGCCAATAAGGACTGCTTTCCCTTCGAGTATTACAGCGTACAGTTCTCGACGTTCGCCGGAGCGCCTCATGTCAGCTACCGGCGGCCAGTAAAACACCTGATGATCGACAGTTCTCGTATCGACAGCGAATACGCCGCTCGAGAATACACACGGACTGTATTCGGATTTCATACCGAGGTGCCCGATCGCTACCGCCTCGAAAATCGCTACCGACAAGGGAAAGAGCTTTTCGGGCGAGAGAACCTGAAGGACTTGAACGACGCGCTCGGGGGCTATCAGTTCGCCTTGCGAACCAGTTCGCGTTCCAACTTGGAAACCGACTTGGTGATAACCAAAGACGGCATTCCTATTGAGAATCGCGGTAAAGGTGAGCAGTGCTTCATCAAGACCAATTTCGCCCTGCAGAAACACGAGGAAAAAGGGAGCCTGCACACTCTGCTGCTGGAGGAGCCCGAAAACCATCTAAGCCACACCAACATGAAACGCTTGGTTGAGAGGCTTGCGGGCACGACGGGCACTCAGCTGTTCATCGCGACACACAGCAGCCATATCTGCGCCCGGCTCGATCTACGCCACGCGCTGCTGCTCGGCTCTGGCCGTGCGGGACGCTTGAAAGACCTGTCGGAGCCCACTGCGAATTTTTTCATGAAAGCACCCGACAATAACGTCCTTGAGCTCGCCCTCTCCAAGCGAGTAATCCTCGTCGAGGGGGATGCAGAATTCATACTCATGGAGCACTTCTACAAGCAGCATGCAGGCCATCCTCCTCAGTTCGATGACGTGCACGTTATCTCGATCGGCGGAACGAGCTTCAAACGCTACCTAGAGCTCGGAAAGCTCCTGAACATCAGAATCGCCGCAGTTCGGGATAACGATGGTGACTACCAAAATAACTGTGAATTGAACTACGAAGGTTATCTGTACGAGTCGGCCAAGATCTTTGCCGACCCAGGTCCTGACCGAAGTACCTTCGAAATAGGGCTGTACAACGACAACCAGAAAACCTGCGACGACCTCTTCGCTGCGGGTCGCAAAAAACTAACCGTTCAAGAGTACATGCTCAAAAATAAAGCGGATGCCGCTTTCGAGCTGCTGGCAAAAAAGTCAGCTGAGCTGATCGCCCCAAAATACATACAAGAAGCGATCGCATGGATAAGAGCGTAATTTTTTCTGTCGCAGGGTCCGGAAAAACCAGCCTGATCATAGAGCGTCTTAGCCTTAATCAGCGGGCAGTGATCCTCACTTACACAGACAACAACCACCGTCACCTGCGCAACAGAATCATCCAAAGATTCGGAGTGATCCCATCCAACATCACGCTCATGACGTACTTCTCGTTCCTGCATGGGTTCTGTTATCGACCCTTGATGCAATTGCAACTAGGAACCCGAGGCCTGAATTTCAGGCGCCCGCCTAACAGGCAGTACCCCCTGTACGATTTAAATCGGTATCGCGATGGAAGCGGCAGGCTTTATCACTCCCGCCTCGCGAAACTGCTGGACGTCGCGCAGGCTTTGCCGGATGTGCGTGCTCGCTTGGAGCGCTTCTACGACTGCCTGTACGTCGATGAGGTACAGGATTTCGCGGGCCACGACTTCAACCTGCTGCTGGAGATTTCCCGGGCGAAGATAGGCATGATGTTCGTAGGTGACTTTCACCAGCACACCTTCGATACCAGCCGAGACGGAGCGGTAAACAAAACTCTTCACGACAATGTCGGCCGCTACGAGAAGCGTTTTCGTGATGTCGGCATCGCAGTGGACAAGCAGACGTTGAGCCGTAGTTGGCGATGCGCAAAAACGGTCAGCGACTTCATTAGCGCAAAGCTGCAAATTGCCATGGGCTCTCATGAGGAACGAGGCAGCCGGATCATTACGGTTGTCGACCAAGATCAAGCGAACTTGTTGCACGCTGACCCAACCATCGTGAAGCTGTTCTTGAGCGAACACTACAAGTACGGCTGCCGCTCCGAAAACTGGGGCGCAAGCAAGGGCATGGATCACTTTAACGATGTGTGCGTTGTGATGGGCTCGGGTATCTGGAAAGACTATTTGGCTGAGAGATTACACCAGGCCAACCCGCAAACTCGCAACAAGCTATATGTGGCCTGCACCAGGGCGCGGGGTGATCTGGGCGGTTGCAGGAGCTGAGTGCAACACGGTTATTGAATTGAAACCGGAGCATCATGCCGCATTGCCATGGCATTTTGCATGACCTCTCCCATCACCTCGATGGGGCATTTGAAGTCGAAGCGCTTGCGCGGTCGCATGTTCAGTTGCAGCGCAATGGCGTCCAGCTCCTCCTGGCTATGTACCGACAGGTCTGTGCCCTTGGGCAAGTACTGGCGAATCAGGCCGTTGATGTTTTCGTTGCTGCCGCGCTGCCAGGGGCTGTGCGGGTCGCAGAAGTAGATCGCCACGCCGGTTCTTTGGGTGATCTCGGCGTGTCGCGCCATCTCCCGGCCCTGGTCGTAAGTCATGCTCTTGCGCATCTCCAGCGGCATGCTATTGAGCGCGGCGCTGAAGCCTTCCAGCGCCGAAGTCGCCGTCGCGTCGTTCATCTTCACCAACATCAGGTAGCCACTGGTGCGTTCCACCAGCGTACCGACGGACGAGGCGTTGGCCTTACCCTTGATGAGGTCGCCTTCCCAATGCCCCGGCATCAGCCTGTCTTCAATCTCCGGCGGGCGCACATGAATACTGACCATCTCGGGGATCTGGCCGCGCCGATCCACGCCACCAGAGCGCGGCCGGCGCGTCGTCTTGCCTTGGCGCAGACAGATGATCAGCTCCTTACGCAGCTCACCCACTGGCAGGGCATAGATCGCGTTGTAGATCGTCTCGCGACAGACGTAGGCATCTCGCAGGTTGGGTATGTTCATGCTGCGCAGCTTGCCGGCAATCTGCTCGGGAGACAAACGCTCACGCAGCATATGGGTCACCAGTTCGAAGCGCTCGCTACCCGGCAACAGTTTTCGCATCGGTCGACAAACCTGGCGGCGGGCCTGCATTTGCTGCTGGGCCAGGCGGGCCGAGTAGCCACCGCAAGCACCTCGGTTACGGCGCAGCTCACGGCTGATGGTCGAAGGGGATCGGTTGATCAAGCAGGCAATCCTGCGCAGGCTGAAGCCTTGGGTACGACCGATTTGAATGGTGGCGCGCTCTTCAACGCTGAGTTCGGTATAAGACATAGGGGCAGCACCGTACCGGAAAGGTCAGGTGTTGCACTCAGTTTTTGCCGCCGCC
>DAOUQS010000152.1 GCA_030625465.1 Amylibacter sp.
TTTAATGTTACAGGCCGAAAAACACATACCACCGCAGTTTACACAACCGGTAAACCAGATAATTTTAATGCTATGCCTTGTCATTTTAACGGTACTGGGCGGATATGTTGCCTATCCTGCCATTGCCCCGATATTCCTGTCCTCGCCCTATCTGAACGGGTTTATCCTGATGGTGTTCGTATTCGGCATGGTGTCGTGTTTCTGGCAGATGGTAACATTGGTGAAATCGGTCAGCTGGATAGAAGGCTTTGCACTGGAGCGCCCGGACAACGAGTTTAAAAAAGCCCCCGGATTGCTGGCGTCACTGGCGGCATTGCTGAAAAAACGCGCGGCACGTTTGATGCTGACATCGACATCGACGCGCACAATTCTGGATTCGGTGGCCACGCGTCTGGATGAAGGGCGTGAAATTACCCGCTACATCATCAACCTGCTGATCTTTTTGGGGCTGTTGGGCACGTTTTACGGTCTTGCCACCACAGTTCCGGCGGTGGTCGATACCATACGCCACTTGGCCCCGAAAGAAGGTCAGGACGCAATGAGTGTCTTTGACAATCTGATGACCGGTTTGGAAACCCAGCTGGGCGGTATGGGCACTGCATTCGGGTCATCCTTGATCGGGCTTGCTGGTTCTTTGGTGGTTGGTTTGCTGGATTTGTTTGCAGGCCACGGGCAAAACAGGTTCTTCCGCGAGATGGAAGAATGGCTGTCTTCGATCACCCGCATTGGTATCGCCGCAGGTGATGACAATGACGGCGAATCGCCGAACGCAATGATTACGGAATTACTGCAACAAACCACGTTACAAATTGAAAACCAGCAAGCTATATTGGGACAGCTGAATGAACGCCGCACAGTCACCGATCAACGGATTGAGGCCTTGGGCATTTCGGTGGCGCAAATGGTCGATGCGCAGATGACATCACACGCGCGAACACAGCAGATAATGGAACAGCTATCAACCAGCCAGGAAAAAATCTCGGATGCGATAGCGACCCAGACCTATAAAGAGGACACCGCGGTTTCCGAACAGATGGCCGCGCATTTGCATAGTATCAGCATACAAATGGGTCGGCTTATTGATGAAACCGAAGCCGGACGCAGAGACTCGATTGCCGAATTGCGCGGCGACCTTGCGGTTTTGGCGAAAGCCTTCCGCGGGAGGGGCTGATAAATGGCCATCTTGCGGCGTCGCAACAGCCAGGTTTCGGGTAGTATCTGGCCCGGTTTTGTTGATGCCATGACAGCTTTGCTGATGATCCTGATGTTCGTGCTGACGATTTTTATGGTGGTGCAATTCGTGTTGCGCGAAACCATTACCGGACAGGATGAAGAACTGGATAACATGTCCGATCAAATCGCCGGGCAAGAGGTGGAGCTGGACAGTCTGGCAGCACAAATCGCCGGGTTGGCCGATGCTTTGGGGCTGGAACAGACACATTCCAAGGGCCTGCAAGGTGAACTGACGGGTCTGCAAAGCGATTTTCAATCGGCGCAAAGTAAGATCGTACAGCAAACCGCATTGATCGGAAGCCTGACCGCAACGACGCAGCAGCAAGAAACCCAAATCGTATCCTTTGAACAACAAGTCGCGGGGCTTTTGGGGCAACGGGATGATTTGAAAAACCGGCTATCGACAACGCAGGCGGCTTTATCGGATGTGGAAGCGGCGCAGGCCAAGACTTTATCCCAAAAGGAAGCGGTTCAACTGGCATTGGCGCAAGCCCGCAGCGAGGTTGATTTGCAAACCGAACAGGCAAGGCTGGCGGCGGCAAAACGCGAAGCGTTGCAGGCCTTGATTGCGGACTTGAACAAGAATGTAACGTCCAAAGACAGTCAGATTGCAGTGATAACAAACGACCTTGAAGCAAAGGAAAAGCAACGGCTGGCTGAGGTTGCCGCCGTGTTGGCCTTGCAGGAACGGCTGAAGACCTCGCAGGATGAACTGGGTACGCTTCAAACCGATATTACGGCAAAAGAAACTGAACTGGCGCAGGCAAAAGGTGCCTTGAGCCAAGAAGAAAAGCTGCGGTTGATCGAATTGGCGGCAACAAAAGCGTTGCGGGAACGTTTGGAAAATTCACATGATGAATTGATCGCGATGACCTTGGCGCTGGAAGAGAAAAGAAAAGACGCGGAAAATACGCTGACCTTACTTGCGGCCGCACAAGCGGCAAAAACCACGGCTGAAAGCCTTGCAGATCGCCGCCTGAGCGACCACGAAAAAGAAGCGGTCTTATTGGCGCAGGCCAATAACCTGCTGAAAGATGAACAGGCATTATCGGCGGAAAGCCAACGTAAAATGACCTTGCTGAACCAGCAAACCAGCGCGTTGCGCGGCCAGTTAAACGTGCTTCAAAGCCTGCTTGATGATGCCAATGCAAAAGATACCGAGGCGCGGATCCAGCTGAAAAGCCTTGGTGTGAACCTGAATACCGCTTTGGCCCGCGTTGCCTCTGAACAAAAACACCGTGCCGCACTGGAAGAAAACGAGCGTAAGCGTCTGGAAGCCGAAGCCAAGGATTTAAAGAAATTCCGGTCAGAGTTTTTCGGCCGGCTTCGCGATGTTCTTGGCGAGCAAGAAGGCATTCGTATTGTCGGTGACCGTTTCGTGTTCTCGTCTGAAATTCTATATATGACAGGTTCTGCCGATCTTGGTGATCGCGGCAAAGAGGAAATCCGGAAAGTTGCATCTATTATCAAGGATATTGCCGATCAGATCCCGGACGGTATCGACTGGATATTACGGGTTGACGGGCATACGGATAATACCCCGATCAGGGGTTCTGCGGGCGGGTATGAGGACAATTGGGAACTAAGCCAGGCGCGTGCCTTGGCCGTTGTCAAATACCTTGTTAACGATCTGGAAATTCCGGCAAACAGGTTATCGGCCAACGGCTTTGGCGAGTTCCAACCGATAGCAGAAGGCGACAGTCCGAAAGCATTGGCGGCAAACCGCCGGATCGAGTTGAAATTTACCGAGAAGTAAGCGGTTAACGGACGCCGACCAGATACCAAACATCAAGAATGCCTTTGCCCTTGATCATGACCTTGCCGCGTTTTTTAAACCGAAAGGACTTGCCCAGTAAGGTTTTAGTGCACTCTGCAACCTGAATTTTCCCGTCTGTTCCGCAGCTTTCCAACCGCGAGGCAATGTTCACAGTGTCGCCCCAAACATCGTAAAGTGGTTTTTGTGTGCCGATGACACCTGCCACTACAGGGCCATAGTGTATGCCGATGCGTAACTCAAGATGTTCACCTGTTTCCGCGGCATATTTCTGCGTTTCTTCCATCATGTCCAACGCCATATGCGCCATACGTTCTGCGTGATCGGGTTGTGGATCAGGCAGCCCGCCTGCAACCATAAATGCGTCTCCTATGGTTTTTATTTTCTCTAGTTCGTATTTTTTCACAAGCAAATCAAACCGTGTGAACAGATTGTTAAGAAGCCTGACAAGTTCGGCGGCATTTTGATATTTCGCACGCGAAATAAAGCCGACAATATCGGCAAAAAGGATTGTTACGTTAGCGTGGCTGTCGGCAATAGTTTTCCCCGGGTTGCGTTTTAGCTCGGCGGCAATAGACGCGGGAAGCATATTGGCCAGCAGCTTTTCGGAATACTCATATTCGCGTTGTAACGCGTCTTCTGCACGATGTGCCTGGTAAAATGCATAGTAAACCATGCAAAAAATAAACAGCATTGAAAATATAATAGACGATAAATGTAGTATCTTTAAAAAGTTAGAATCCAGATGCAAGAAATCCGCCGCCGGGATAGAACTATTTTCAAAATAAATAAATAAACTGATTTGCAGGAAGAATGACAAGATAGACAGCGCATTCTGGTAAACGCCCATAATCAAAATTGCACTTGCAGCCCCTGCAAGGAAGTAGAAATAGACACCGCTTTCAGCCCCGAAGATTAAGGTAAGGTAACTTGCCCCCCCCACCCAAAGTATCAGGTTGAAAATCGACCCCAGATATGGATGTTTTTTGTTTAAAAACGGGGTGGCAAGAATTACGGTGCCAATAACCAGTAAAAGTGCGATCGGCCATTTGAGCTGGTCAAAGTTGTATAATGCTAACAGTATAGCGTGCATATATGACAAAGCCGCAATCGCGGAAATCATGACATTGGTCAAGACAATGCGTTGTGTTTGCCTTTTGGAATGGTTGTTTGTTCCGATGTGCAGCCACGTATAAATCGCAGATTTAATTTTGGCCAGCAGAACAAATTGTGGTTTGTCGGCTTGCTTCATAAACTAAGGCTTTAGTGGTTTGTTTTGATGATGCAAGTAAAAACGCCCTAAAGCTGTAATGCCAGGGCGTTCTTACGATTTATTTTGCGGCAAGCAACGGCAGTTTGTTCTTGGATATTTTCCGTTTTTCCGGTTCTATAATTTCCAGAACCAATTCGCCGTCTTTGGTGTCGACCTTTACAATACCGCCCTTGGACAGCTTGCCGAACAGTAGCTCTTCCGCCAGCGGTTTTTTGATATTCTCCTGAATAACACGCGCCAACGGGCGCGCACCCATCTTGTTATCGTAGCCTTTTTTCGCCAGCCATTCAGCCGCGCGCCGCGTCAGTTCGATGGATACATTGCGATCCATCAATTGCGCTTCCAGCTGCACCACGAACTTATCAACCACTTTGATAATGGTTTCAGGGGCCAATGGGGCAAAGCTGATGGTCGCGTCCAGCCGGTTGCGGAACTCGGGGCTGAATGTGCGTTCTATTGCGGCGGTGTCTTCACCTTCCCGCCGGCTGCGGCCAAAGCCGATGGCTTCTTTCGCCATCTCAGAGGCACCCGCGTTGGTTGTCATGATCAGCACCACATTACGGAAATCCGTGGTGCGGCCATTATGGTCGGTCAGCTTGCCGTGATCCATCACCTGCAACAGAATGTTGAACACATCCGGATGGGCTTTTTCGATCTCGTCCAGCAGTAATACGCAATGCGGGTTTTGGTCGACCTGATCGGTCAATTGCCCGCCTTGGTCAAAGCCCACATAACCGGGCGGTGCCCCGATCAGGCGGCTGATCGCGTGTTTTTCCATGTACTCGGACATATCAAACCGTAGCAATTCCACGCCCAGCGTATCGGCCAGTTGCTTGGCCACTTCGGTTTTACCAACCCCTGTCGGCCCTGCAAACAGGTA
>DAOUQS010000258.1 GCA_030625465.1 Amylibacter sp.
GCCCTTTCCTTGGCATTGATCTGTTCATACAGGTCGGCAATATCGGCGGCGTGAAACGGTTCCAGCAATGCGACCAGCGCGTCCCTGTCGCCCAGTTCAACCGCATCAAGCACGGCCTGGGTTGACGCATTGTCGATCTCATAGGCACGTTCGGTTTGTTCGGCTTCGTTTGTTGCTAAATCCATATTTACGTCCCCTTGACCCTTGCCTGCTGTCTTATAACAGCCGTTCCCTTTACAACAGTGTAAATTCCCGGTTTCAAAAAGGTTTACGTACAAAGACGGCTGACATATGTTTCAAGCCAAGCAATATAAGCAGTGATACGGTAATGGCTATTTCCAAGCATAAAATAAAATCAATCACAGAGTTGCGGCAACTGGCGATTAATACACACCAGAAAAATGATCTGGAGGATGCCAAAAAGCTGTACCGCGCATATCTGCAAAACAAACCAGAGGATGCAGCGATCTGGTCTAATCTGGGCGCGCTTTTTCGCAAGCAGAAAAACTATGTGGTTGCGGCTGCCGCACAATCGCGCGCACTGGAACTGGACCCGGCAAACCCATCGGTTATGAACAACGCGGCAAACGCGTTTTATGATGCGGGCTATCTGGAAAAATCACTGGGGCTACGCGAAGTGATTATAAAGCAAGAACCGGATAACCCCGAGCATTATGCCAGCCTTGGGAAATCCTACAGCAGCGTTCACCAACTGGATAAGGCGTTGGAAATACTGACGAATTCTGTGCGTAAACTCCCTGACTGCGCCGAATTGCATATCCAGCTGGCATTCGTGCAACTTGCCATGGGCAATTATCCGGCGGGCTTCAAAAGTTTCGATTGGCGATGGCACGGGGATGAATTGGCCTTACCCGAATACGACTTCCCAAAATGGAACGGTGAGGCGCTGGCGGGTAAAACCATTCTGGTGATCCCCGAACAGGGGTTTGGCGACACGGTTCTGATGTCCCGCTTTCTGCCACAACTTAAAAAACACGGTGTCAGGATCAAAATTGCGGTCAAGGAACCATTGCAACGTCTGTTTTCCAACCTGCAAAACCATGTGGAATTCATCCATGATAAAGCCGAACTGGATGGCTGCGATTTCTGGGTGCCAATGATGGATTTGCCGCTTTATCTGCATACAACGCTTGAAACCCTGCCCGCACCCGCTGATCTTTTTATCCCGCAGGAAGCTGTTGATCGCGCCCGGAAAATTGTTGCCCCGTTCACAAACCGCTTCAAAATCGGCGTGATGTGGTCCGGTTCTGTGACTTACCGCGCCAACCATAAACGATCCTTCAGCCACCGGAAATTTTTGGATCTTTGCGACATCCCCGGCATACAGATGTTTTCACTGTATAAAGGCCCCTTGCAAAAAGCCTTTGTCGAGGATGGCACATCCGCGATAATTATTGATGCAAGCAGCAGTGACCGTGATTTTGCCGATAGTGCCGCACTGATGCAGGAACTGGATTTGGTGATTTCGATGGACAGTGCCATTGTCCACATCGCGGGTTCTTTGGGGATTGAAGTATGGAACCTTCTACATTCAGAGCCCTACTGGCTATATCAACCGTTCCCGAACCACACGCCTTGGTACCCGTCCATGCGCCTGATCCGCCAGGAAAAAACCGGTGAGTGGGATCAGGTTTTTGCCGAGTTGAAAAAAGAGATTATCATCCGGATGAAGGACGCGAATAAACCATGACTGAAATTTCAACCCCGATATCGCCGGGTGAATTACTGGATAAGTTGACGATTTTACAGATCAAATCGCAAAACATTTCTGATGCGAAAAAGCTTGCAAATGTGAATGCGGAACGCATGCTTTTGCAAAGCGTCGCGGATAAACACATCCCCCCCACACCTAAACTGCAAGGCCTGACAGCAAGCTTGCTAGACGTGAACAAACAGCTTTGGGCGATCGAGGATGATATCCGTGAATGCGAACGCAAAGGTGATTTCGGTGAGGCATTCATACGCCTTGCCCGCGCGATTTATATTACCAACGACCAACGGGCCGATCTGAAAAAGCAGATCAATCTAGCGACGGGATCAAAACTGGTCGAGGAAAAATCCTACGCAGAATATTAGGGCCCAAGCCAGCCCCTTAATCTAAATTGCTTTTTCACTTTAGATGAAGGTCAATAAAGTCTCACCTTCCCTTGCGGCAGCATATCATAAGATAAATTTTTGCACCAATTTTGCTTGATGTTCTATAATTTTTCCCAGCTCAACACCTGTCAAATGCCCGTCACGCACAACGGGGCGCCCTTCGACATAAAGGTCGCGCACTTGGTGTGGCCCAGTCAAAACCAGTGCCGCCACGGGGTCCCATGATCCTGCCGTGGCAATGCCGCTTGTTGTGTCCCAAATCGCGAAATCGGCGCGTTTCCCGACCTCTAGCGCGCCGCAATCATGGCGCCCCAGCACCTGCGCCCCGCCCAAGGTGGCAATCTCCAGCACTTCGCGCGCGGACATTGCATCGGCCCCGTTTTGCACCCTTTGCAAAAGCAGCATCTGGCGCGCTTCATCCAGTAAATGCCCCGCATCATTGGATGCAGAGCCGTCCACGCCAAGGGCCACTTTCACGCCCGCGTCCCGCATGGCACGCACGGGTGCTATCCCGGACCCAAGGCGGCAGTTTGAACAAGGGCAGTGTGCGACACCGGTGCCTGATCGTGCAAACAAATCAATTTCCAAACCGTCCAGTTTTACGCAATGGGCATGCCAGACATCATCACCTGTCCACCCCAGATCTTCGGCATATTGCCCGGGGCGACAGCCGAATTTTTCCAAAGAATAGGCAATATCCTCGTTATTTTCCGCCAAATGCGTGTGCAACATCACCCCCTTGTCACGGGCAAGAATAGCACTGTCGCGCATCAGTTCACGGCTGACCGAAAATGGCGAACACGGTGCGATCC
>DAOUQS010000024.1 GCA_030625465.1 Amylibacter sp.
TTGGTCACGGGGACATGGACGCGGGCTTTGCCAAGGCGGATAAAATCATTGAGCGCAGTTTCAAAACGGCGGCCACCCATCAAGGCTATATCGAGCCGCACGCCTGTCTGGCGTCAATGGGGATTGATGGCAAGGGCGAGCTGTGGTGTTGCACGCAGGGCCATTATTATGTGCGCGAACTTTGTGCGGATATTATGGGGATGGAGGTTAGCCAGTTACGGGTAACGGCCTCTGAAATTGGTGGTGGTTTCGGTGGTAAAACCACCGTGTTCATCGAACCTGTGGCGCTGGGTCTGTCACGCAAAGCCGGGCGTCCGGTGAAACTTGTGATGCCGCGCGAAGATGTGTTTCGTGCGTCTGGCCCGACGGCCTCATCTTCTACGGATGTTAAAATCGGCATGACCAAGGATGGCCGTATTACGGCCGCACATGCCACGTTTCGCTATCAGGGCGGGGCCTATCCAAGCGGGACGGTTCAGTTTGGGGCGCAAAGCGCCTTTGCCGCCTATGATCTGGAAGCGGTGCAGACCATTGGCTGGTCTGCCATGACCAACCGCCCGAAAGAGGCGGCTTATCGTGCGCCGGGCGCGCCAATGGCGATTTATGCGGTGGAAAGCGTGGTGGACGAGCTATGTCAGGAACTGGATCTGGATCCGCTTGATGTCCGCTTGAAAAATGCAGCGCGCAAAGGCACAAAATCGTCTTATGGCCCGACTTTTGATGATATCGGGTTGGAGGCAACGCTGGATGCGGCAAAAGCCCATCCGCATTACGCGGCCCCCCTTGGCCCCAATCAGGGACGCGGTCTGTCTTGCGGGTTCTGGTTTAACTTCGGTGGCAATACCAGTGTTTCGATGAATGTGAACTTTGACGGGACTGTGGGTATTACCGAAGGCAATCCCGATATTGGCGGGTCGCGGGCATCTATCAGTCTGATGGCGGCGGAAGAGCTGGGCATTTCTTACGACAAGGTGCGCACGATTGTGGCGGATACCAATTCGCTGGGCCATAATGATGTAACCGACGGCAGCCGCGTGACGTTTGCAGTTGGTTTGGCAACGATTAAAGCCGCGCGTGAAGCGATCAAGATCATGTGCGCACGGGTGGCTAAAATCTGGGGCATTGATGAAGATGCGGTCTATTGGGAAGACGGGTATGCCAAGCCGTCCGGCCCCAATGCGGGTACGTTTGATCCAATGTCGATTGAGGAAATCGCCGCGATTTCCGCACAGACCGGCGGGCCTATATCCGGTCACCACGAGGTCAATGCGGATGGTGCAGGTGTCAGTTTCGGCGTGCATCTGGTGGATGTCGAGGTTGATCCCGAAACCGGTTACACCAAAATCCTGCGCTATACGGTATTTCAGGATGCGGGCAAGGCTGTGCATCCCGATTATGTCGAGGGTCAAATGCAAGGCGGTGCTGTGCAAGGTATCGGCTGGGCGTTGAACGAGGAATATATTTACGGTGAAGACGGGCGTTTGCAAAACCCCGTCCTGCTGGATTACCGCATTCATGTGGCCTCTGATCTGCCGAATATCGACGCGGTCATTCTGGAAATTCCAAACCCCGGCCACCCTTACGGTGTGCGCGGGGTCGGTGAGACAGGTATCGTGCCACCGCTTGCGGCGGTATCAAATGCGGTATCGCGTTCGATCGGGTTGCGTATGGATGAATTGCCTATGTCACCGCCTCGGGTTCTTAAGGCGTTGAATTCAAAGGGGTAGATATGGTCAGGGTTGCAATTTGGGGTTCACTGCGAAGTGCCACGGATGGCAAGGCCACGGTCGAGGTGGAGGCTGCGAACTTCAAGCAATTGCTGGACCAGCTGGCTTTGGAATACCCCGGTCTGAAACCACAAATCAAGCGCGGGGTCTCGCTGGCGCTTGATGGCAAAATTTATCGTGATGCGTGGTTTACCAAGATCAACGAAGACAGCGAAGTTGTGTTGATGCCCTATATGGTGGGTGGATAATACCCGTGTTCGGCAGCAGATCATGACAGGGCAGGTTGAAGCGATCACATTGACCGAGGCCGATTATTTGAAGCTGATTGATGCGGATACATGGGATTTTATCCGGAAAACCGAAAGTCATTATCCGCCGGACACGATCAGCCAGAGTATTGATTGCCAAAGACAAGTATACAACACGATGTGCCGTGCTTTTCGATGTGAATACCCTGCGTGCATTCTAGTACATGATTGTACGGCTGACGGGGTGCCTGTACGCTGTTACGCAAAAGACGGTATTGATGCGGTTGCGGTGGTTATGTATTTCCATGGCGGCGGTTTTGTTGTGGGTGGGCTGGACAGCCATGATGATATCTGCGCCGAGATATGTGACCGGACGGGTTTTGCTGTTGTTTCTGTGGATTATCGCCTGTCCCCTGAACATGCGCATCCTGCGGCTTATGATGATTGTATGAAAGCGTTTCGCTGGGTCGGGCGGCAATACAACAAACCGCTGGTTCTGGCCGGAGATAGTGCAGGCGGTACTTTGGCAGCAACGATTGCGCATGGTACGCGCCATATCAAATCAAATGTAGCGGGTCAGGTGCTGATCTATCCTGCACTGGGTCAGGTGAAGAACGCAGGGTCGTATATCACCCACGCCAACGCGCCGCTTTTGACCTATGATGATACCGTATTTTACACTGATATCAGGGCAGGCGGGGCGGATTTATCTGATGATGCAACATATCTGCCTTTATCGGACAGTGATTTTTCTGATCTGCCACCAACCGTTGCCATATCTGCGGAATGTGATCCACTGTGCGATGATGCTGAAGTGTATTGCCGTGCTATTCAACGCGCTGGTGGTCAGGCGGTCTGGATTAAAGAGGCGGGACTAGTACACGGATATCTGCGGGCACGGCACATGGTTGGCCGGGCGGGTGAAAGTTTTTCGCGGATAATTGACGCAATCAGCCGTTTTGGGGCAGGATAGCTGGTTTCTGCAAATACAGCGCTTGCAACGCCTTCAAGCTACAGATTATTATGCGCGGCGGAATTAGCTAGGTACGCTTATCAAAACAGGGTGCGATTAGTTACGAAAAAACTCTGACAACGGATAGAATAAATGTGCCCAGCTTTAGTAAGTGACAATCAGGAACGCGGTTTTATCATTCCCATTGGCGGGGGTGAAGACCGCGTCAAGGAAATGCAGATCCACCGCCGGTTTGTGGAATTGTCCGGTGGTGCGGATGCCGATATTGTGGTTATCCCGACAGCATCGCAGGTCGAAAGCACCGGGCCGGATTACAACGATATTTTCCGTGAGCTGGGTGCCGGAAAAGTAGAGTTTTTGCCGATCACCAGCAGGGCGGATTGTGACAATCCAAGCTTTGCCAAAATGCTGGATCGTGCCACGGGAATTTTTATGACCGGCGGCAACCAGTTGCGCCTGTCGACTATTCTGGGCGGCACATTGGTGGCCCAGAAAATCCGCCGCCAGAATGCTGCGGGCGTGCCAGTGGCGGGAACCTCTGCCGGTGCCTCGATCATGTCAGAGCATATGATTGCGGGCGGGGCGGGCAATGCTTTGCCGACGGAAGACGCGGTAAACCTTGCCCCCGGGATGGGGCTGACAAATGCGGTGATTATCGACCAGCATTTCACCCAGCGAAACCGGTTGGGGCGATTGTTGTCTGCTTCGTCTTACAATCCGTTTTTGATCGGATTGGGAATTGATGAAGATACCGCCGCCTTTATCGGTCCGGACAATGTGCTTGAAGTGGTTGGCAGCGGGACGGTGACTGTGGTCGATGCCAGCGCGCTGACCTATTCGTCGATGTGGCAGGCCAGTTCGGGTGAGCCGCTTAGCCTGCTGGGATTGAAACTTGATGTTATGGGGGAAGGCTGCCGGTATGATCTGAACAGCCGTCACGCCTATCCGCCCGATAAAAATACTGGCTTTTGCAGCCTGCCTGCGGCTACTGTCAAAGGTGATAAATAAAGCCACTAAACCGGAGTACATCCTAAATGAAAATCGTTTCCACCAACGTGTTTGTCGGCCCCAATGTCTGGGCAAGTTTTCCGGTCATCCGCCATGTGGTTGATCTGGGTGTATTAGAGGACTGGCCCTCGGCTAAAATTGGAACCGTATTCATAGATGCATTGATCGCCGCACTGCCCGGTCTGGCTGAACATGGCTGTTCTTACCGTGAAGCGGGTGGTTTTATCCGCCGTTTACGCGAAGACGAAGGCACATGGCTGGGGCATGTGATGGAACATTGCGCGCTGGAAATTCAGGGCATGGCGGGAACAGATGTCAGTTTCGGTCGGACAAGGGGCACGGGCGAGCCGGGCCAGTACAATATGGTTTACGCTTATGGGCAACGTGATGTGGGGCTGGACGCGGGCAGGTTGGCCCTGCGTTTGCTGATGCACATCCTGCCAAAGGATTTGCAGGAAAAGGTCACATATGATTTTGACCCTGATTTCGCTTGGGAAGATGAACTGAAGGATTATGTTCTGCAAGCTCAAAAACGCGAGTTCGGGCCGTCAACCGGATCACTGGTTAAGGCCGCTGAAGAACGTGATATCCCCTGGATCCGCCTGAACGATTATTCGTTGGTGCAGTTTGGCCATGGTAAATACCAGCAACGCATTCAGGCCACCATTACATCCGAAACCCGCCATATCGCGGTAGAGATTTCGTGCGACAAGGAAGACACCCATAATCTGTTGAATGATTTGGGGTTGCCCGTGCCGCAACAACGCATGGTTTATAATAAACGGGCGGCAGTGCGCGGTGCGCGTTCCATTGGCTATCCGGTGGTGGTCAAACCGCTTGATGCCAACCACGGGCGCGGTGTCTCGATTAACCTGACTGAAGACGCCCAGATTGAAGAGGCCTTTGACGAGGCCCGCAAGCATGGCAACAGCCGTGCTATTTTGGTGGAAAGCTTTGTCACAGGGTTTGATCACAGAATGCTGGTGGTCAATAACGAATTGGTCGCGGTTGCCAAACGGGTTCCGGGACATGTGACCGGTGACGCAAAAAACACCATTGAGCAGCTGATCGAACAGGTCAACAGTGATCCCCGGCGGGGTATCGGCCACGAAAAAGTGCTGACAAATCTGGAATTGGACAATCAGGCACGGCGTTTGATGGATGAGGCGGGGGTCGCACCTGAAACCGTATTGCCTGCGGGTGAAATACTTTATTTGCGCGCGACGGCCAACCTTTCAACCGGTGGTACCGCGATTGATATGACCGATTCAGTGCATCCCGATAACCGCGATATGGCGGAACGTGCGATCAAAGCAATTGGCCTTGATGTGGGCGGTGTCGACTTTTTGATTGATGACATTACCCAGTCATACAAAGAAATCGGTGGCGCAATCGTAGAGGTGAACGCCGCCCCCGGTTTCAGGATGCATGTCGCCCCTTCCGAAGGCACGCCGCGCGATGTGTCGGGCAAAGTTATTGATATGCTGTTCCCTGTGGGGGCGGAAACCCGCATCCCGATTGCGGCGATTACGGGCACGAACGGTAAAACAACCACATCGCGCATGCTGGGCCACATTATGAAAACCAGTGGCAGCATTGTCGGCATGACCTCGACCGACGGGGTGTATGTGGATGGCAAGCTAAGTGTAAAAGGCGATATGACGGGGCCGACCTCGGCGCAGATTGTGCTGCGTGATCCTTCGGTGGATTTTGCGGTAATGGAAACTGCGCGCGGCGGCTTGTTGCGCAGCGGGCTGGGTTATCAACGCTCTGATGTGGCAGCCTGTTTGAATGTGACATCTGACCATCTGGGCTTGGGCGGGGTGAATACCGTTGATGAATTGGCCGTGGTCAAACGGGTGGTGGTCGAATCTGCCACCGACACGGTGGTGCTGAACGCCGATGATGACCATTGCCTGCGCATGGCGGATTTTTCCCAGGCGGAAAACATCTGTTATGTCACGATGAATTCAGAGCATGGTTTGGTGAAAGAACATATCCGCGCGGGCGGGCGTGCTGTTGTGCTGGAAAAAGGCATGAACGGCGACATGATCACGATCTACGACAATGGCACGCATATGCCGGTTCTGTGGTCGCATCTGGTGCCTGCGACGATGGAAGGCAAGGCGATGTTCAACGTGCAAAACGCTATGTTTGCCACCGGTATGGCCTATAGTTTCGGGGTTGATCTGGACAATATACGCCACGGGTTGCGCACGTTTGACACCAGTTTCTTCCAGGCCCCAGGCCGTATGAACGTGTTTGACGAACATGCTTTCAAAGTGATCCTTGATTACGCGCATAATCCGGCGGCATTCCGTGCTATGGCCGATCTGGTTGATCGTCTGGACGTGACGGGGCGCCGTTTGGCTGTTGTGGCCGTACCCGGCAACCGGCGTGATGAGGATGTTTTTGAAGCCACCGAAATTCTGGCGGGGCATTTCGACCATTACATCTGCAAGGCCGATGATAACCGGCGCAGCCGTGGCCATGATGAAATCCCGAAAATGCTGGAAGAAGGCTTTTTGAAACAAGGTGTTGATGCGGATGCTATTACGATCATCCCGTCCGAGGTTGCGGCTATAGAACATGCGTTGGGCATGGCGCAAGATGGCGATTTGCTGGTAGTGTTCGGGGATGACAGTGCGCGGTGCTGGAAGCAGATTATATATTTCAACAATGAAAACCGACCGGCACCCGAAGCTTCTGTGCAAAAAGAAGAGGACGAGATTATCCGCCTGAAGGATATCGTCGGCGAAGGCGAGACGCTGATCCGCGACGCGCGCGGTGTGCGGCTGGCGCGCAATGCCGACGAGGCAAGCGATTAGGGGCGCGCTATGGTTGAAACCATTGAGGATATTGAAGACGCGCTTTCCATTCCCATCGCCTTTGCTGATCATCTTGTGCTGGATGATGCACGCCGTTTAACTGGCCCGAATATGCTGTGGGAACATCCCGGCGCTGTGCTGGATGTTTTCTATCAAGGGTTTGACGATGAAAAGATAACCGGCCTGTGGCAGCATTATGCAGGGCAGGTTCTGGATGCGGTCGGCTGGGTTGACCATAAATCTATCGCGCGATCCTTTGATGGCGGTGTTAATCTGGCGATTTCCGCGCCAATGGACCAGCTTTATTCAGCGATTTTTGTGGCCCGGACCGCGTGGCACTTTTGTGCGGCACCGCTTTTAGACCAGCCCTCTGGTGATTTTGTAACGATGATCGATGATTTGAAATTGGTGATGTTACGCGAGGCAAATCCTGCGCTGATTGCTTTGATTGGCGCGGCCGGTGCTAACAATGTTGATGTGTTGACTGACGACGATGATTTGTCGCTGGGTCATGGGGCTGGCAGTTTGACATGGCCTGTTTCCGATTTGCCTGCACCTGCCGATGTCCCATGGGATAAGCTGCACGATATTCCTGTGGCCCTGATTACCGGCACCAACGGGAAAACCACCACGACGCGCCTGTGTGCCACGATTGCAAAGGCGGCGGGAAAAATTGCCGGCCTGACCTCAACCGATTTTGTGCGGGTGGGGGATGATATTCTGGATCGGGGGGATTATTCTGGCCCCGGTGGTGCGCGGATGCTGTTGCGAGATCAACGGCTGGAAATTGCCTATTTGGAGGTTGCGCGCGGTGGTATCTTGCGCCGTGGCCTGCCATTGCGCCGTGCGCGGGCTGCATTGGTGACAAATGTAGCGGCGGATCATCTGGGGCAATACGGGGTGAATACGGTTGCGGATTTGGCGGTGGCAAAATCCGCGGTTTTCAGAACCTTGGCTGAAGATGGTGTTCTGGTGCTGAACGCTGACGATCCTTATATCGTCGCGCAGGCGGCACATACGCCTGCAAGTATTTGCTGGTTTTCGCTTGATCCCGATACCCCGCAAATAAGCACGGCACAATCAGCGGGCAGGCCGTGTGCATGGCTGCAAGATAGCGTGCTTTGTTACTTTGACGGTGCAAAGACAATCAAGGTGATTGATGTGGCCGATATCCCGTTAACCATGGGTGGTGCGGCCCGCTATAACGTGTCGAACGCGCTTGGCGCTTTATGTATTTCGCGGGCGATGGGCCTGACAGATGAAGCAATTTGCGCGGGGCTGTCCAGCTTTCGGAACAATCCACAAGACAATCCGGGCAGGTGCAACGAGTTTCATGTGAACAGTGCGAAAGTCTATATCGATTTCGCCCATAACCCGCATTCAATTGCCGCCGTTTCCGAGACTATGGCCGCAATCCCCGCAAAACGCCGCTTTATCATGCTTAGCCATGCCGGTGACCGTTCGGATCAAGATATCCGCGATGTCACGGCAACGGCACTGCAACTGAAGCCGGATTATGTGGTGGCGGTTGAGCTGTTTGATTACCTGCGGGGGCGAAAAACGGGTGAGGTCACAGCACTTATTGCGGATGAATGTGCGCAGCACGGGATGGCACCGGAACAGGTTATTCTGGCCTCATCACCCTTGGATGGCACGTCAAAGGTGCTGGACAGGTTGCAACCCGGTGACATGGCATTGTTGCTTGTTTTATCGGAACGCGACCAGATTTTCGAGATGCTGGAACAAGCGTCGCTATAGGCGGCAACAGGCCTAGTCTGGATCCTTGTTCTTTGACTTTGCCGCTTTACCCAGTTTTAGAAAGAACTTTTTGTTCAGGCTGATGAAGTCATCAATTAAACCTGTCAGGCCGCCGAGTTCCTTGCCTTTAAGGTAAAAGAAGCCTGCCCAGCCAGCTAAAGATGCACCAATGCAGTTAACGATCAGATCCCACATTGTATCATTAAGTCCGGTTTTTTGCATGTTCAAGCCAAGTATCTGGTCAGCGGCGTATTCCAGTATTTCCCAAATGACGCCAAAGGCAATCGCGCAGCTGAAGGTGATAAATGCAATCGCGATGGGTGGTGCGGAATACCTGTTGCCCTCGAACAGCATGAACACAAACAAAAAGCTTAACAGGCCGAACCCGATTGCCGAACCGCCATGCAGCAGCAGGTCCCACCACCAGTATTGCTCATAGAAATTGGACGCTTCGCCAAGAAATATTGTGGCGAAAATAAAGATCACGATCATTGTGACAAAACTGACGGGAAGTTTGACTGCGAACCTGTCACCGAAAAAAACTGGCAGCAAAGTCAGCAGAAACGTGACAAACGCGATTGCCGCCAATGACCACTGTGATGTGGCCAGACCTGTAAGCGTTTCCGATAACAAAATGATCCAGATAACATAAGTTATTGTGCTTTTGCTGGAAAGGAAAAACGGCAAAACGGTATCCTTAGCGTTGCATTCAAAAAATTATGATGATGGGTAGTGAAAACCCCGCCCATTATCATTATGTATATTTTAAAGATATGTGGAACTGATTCAAATGAAAATAGCCAGTTATAACATTCGCAAATGCGTTGGCCTGGATCGCAAGCGTGATCCGTTGCGTACTTTGTCGGTGATCAACACGATCCCCGCTGATATTATAGCCTTGCAAGAGGTTGATCGGCGGATGGGTCAGCGGCTGCCAACGTTGCCCTTTGACCAGATCGAGGCGCTTACCGGCATGGTGCCGCTGGATTTGGGGTTGCCAGGCCCCAGTTTGGGCTGGCACGGCAACGGTTTGTTGGTCAGGCCGAATGTGGCGGTTAGCGACGTGGAATGCCTGAAGCTGCCGGGGTTGGAGCCGCGTGGGGCGATTATTCTGAATGCGGATGTTGATGATAGCGGGCCTGTTAGTCTGGTCGCCGTTCACTTGGGGCTGATGCGTGGCAACAGAAAGTCACAACTGAAATATCTGCTGGATGCATTGGCAAACAGGTCAAAGCAACCCACGGTTATTATGGGCGATTTCAATGAATGGTCACAAAAAACAGGCTTGGGAAGGCTTGCCAATGATTTCGCGTTTCTGGCACCCGGTAAAAGTTTTCATGCAACCTTGCCGATTGCAAAGCTGGACCGTTTTGCGTTGTCAAAAGAACTGTATGTTAAAGATGCCGGTGTCATGGAAAAGGGCAAGGCCCGCAGGGCATCCGACCACTTGCCGATCTGGGCTGAGATCGCGCATCGCTAAAGGTTGCCGGTTATATAATCAGGCGTTTCTAGCCGCGTGGATCAAGTAACTTTGCCAATATACGCTCTTTTGTAATCTGCCCGATCAAGACATCATTGTCGGTCACGCCAACAGGCATGCCGGTATCGCCAATGATCTGCATAACCTCGCGGATGTCTGTGTCAGGGGCTACCGTGACAGCGGGGCTGTCCTTGGCCGGTTCTATGATGTCGCGGGCACAAAGTACGCCCAAGGGGTTCATATGGGCCACGAAATCGGCGACATATTCATTGGCGGGGTTTGTGTATATTTCTTGCGGGGTGCCGCATTGCACGATGCGCCCGCCTTCCATAATCGCAATCCTATCACCCAGTTTAAAGGCTTCGTCCAGATCGTGACTGACGAATATGATCGTGCGTTTAAGGTTGCGTTGCAAGTCCAGCAATTCATCCTGAAGTTTGGTGCGGATCAGCGGATCAAGGGCGGAAAACGGTTCGTCCATTAGCAAGATGGGGGCGTCGGTTACAAAGGCACGCGCCAATCCGACACGTTGTTGCATACCGCCCGACAGTTCGCCCACTTTGCGTTCCGCCCAGTCGGACAGGCCGACAAGGGCAAGTTGTTCATCGACTTTTGCGTTGCGTTCAGCATGTGGTACCCCGCTTAGTTCCAGCCCAAGTCCGGTGTTTTCACGCACCGTGCGCCAAGGCAGCAGGCCGAATTGCTGAAACACCATCGCAACGCGGTGTTGCCGCATATGGCGCAGGGTTGCGGCAGAGGTTTTGGTGATATTCACCATAGCGTCGCCATCGTTTACATGTACCGCACCACGCGCCACGGGGTTAAGCCCGTTCACTGCACGCAGTAGCGTTGACTTTCCAGAGCCGGACAGGCCCATCAGGACAAGGATTTCGCCCTCGGCAACAGTAAGTGAACAATCATGGACACCCAGTATCTGGCCAGTTTCTTTCTGGATTTCACCGCGTTCCCGGCCTTTGTCCATCAAGGGCAGGGCGATTTGCGGATTGTCACCGAAAATGATCGAGACATTATCAAACTCTACTGCGACATTCATGATTTACGCTCCACGCGCAGCATCCTGTCCAGCATAATCGCGACCACTACGATCACAAGACCGCTTTCAAATCCAAGGGCTGCGTTTACTTGGCTTAGGGCGCGTACCACCGGCACGCCCAGCCCGTCAGCACCGACCAGTGCCGCGATGACAACCATCGACAGCGACAACATAATAGTCTGGTTCAGACCTGCCATGATTTGTGGCAGGGCATAAGGCAGCTCGACCTTCCACAAGGTTTGTTGCGGGGTGGCGCCGAAAGCCTCGGCGGCTTCCAGAAGCGGTTTGGGTGTGGCACTAATGCCAAGATAGGTCAGGCGGATCGGTGCTGGGACAACAAAAATTACCGTAGCAACCAGCCCCGGAACCATACCGATGCCAAAGAATACGATCATCGGAATAAGGTAGACAAATGTTGGAAGTGTTTGCATCAAGTCCAGTATCGGGCTGATCGCACTATAAAGCCGTGGCCGGTGTGCGGCGGCAATGCCGATAGGGACGCCAATAGCCATGCATGTCAGGCAGGAAAAAGCCACCAGTGTCAGGCTTTCCATGGTTTCGTCCCAATAGCCTTGATTAATGATGAACAGGAAGCCAAGCAAAACCAGCAAGCAGGGTTTCCAGTTACGTTGCAATACCCAGGTAAGGGCAATAAACAAGGCCACGATGATCAAGGGGTTGGGATAATTCAGGATGAACAGGACAGTTTCGATCAGCCAGCTTAATCCGTCTTCAAAGCTTTCAAAAAACCATTCGGCATTGTCGCGCAGCCATTCAAAACCGGCTTTTGCGGTTTTTCCGATCGGGATCTTGGTCCCTGTAAGCCATTCCATATCTGCCCCCGATTATATTTCCAGATAAAAAATTGGCCCCGATGCAGGTCGGGGCCAATCTGTTTTTAAATTACAGGTCCAGTGAAGCGGAAACTGCAGCCATTGCATCACCGCCGTCTTTGGTTGTGACACCTTCCAGCCATGACCCTATCGCGTCCGGATTGGCTTTCAGCCACGCTTTTGCCGCGTCATTTGCATCTTCGCCGCCATCAAGGATTGCGCCCATGATTTGGTTTTCCATAGCCAGGGTGAAGCTTAGGTTGCCAAGGAAAGCACCGACGTTGGGGCATTCTTTAACGTAGCCGGCACGGGTGTTTGTATAAACATCACCTTCGGCGCCGAACCATTCTTCACCACCGGTTAGGTAGGTTACTTTGAAATTCGAGTTCATCGGATGTGGTGCCCAGCCAAGAAATACAACAGGTTTGTCTTTGCGGCTGGCGCGGTCAACCTGTGCCAGCATACCTTGTTCAGAGCTTTCAATCATCTTGACAGCGCTTAGGCCAAAGGTATCGTCGGCAATAAGGTCCATGACAATGCGGTTGCCGTCATTGCCGGCTTCGATGCCATAGATTTTGCCACCCAATGCATCAGCATTCGCGGCTATATCTGCAAATGTCTTGATGCCAAGCTTGGCGCCGGCGGCATTGGTTGCAAGCGTATAAGCGGTGCCATTCAGGTTGGCGCGCACGGTGTCTACTGTGCCTGCCTCGCGGTATTTCGCGATGTCACCTTCCATGGTTGGCATCCAGTTTCCCAAGAATACATCTACGTCACCCTGTTCCAGGGAAATATAGGTCACTGGCACGGATAGAACCTTGATGTCTGTTTCATAACCCAATGCTTCCAGCACAATACTGGTGGTTGCGGTTGTTGCCGTAATATCGGTCCAGCCGACATCCGAGAAGGTAACTTTGCCACAGCCAGCCTGTGCGGCACCGGCAAAAGAGGCAAGTACAAGAATACTGGCCGCGGTCGTTTTGAAATTAATCATTATGTTCTCCCATAAAATGTCGTTGTTGATTGACGAGTCAATTAAAAACAGTTTCCAAGTAAAAGCAATCAGTTTTAACTGCAACAGATGTCTGATTTTATGTATACAGTAAAACGCATCCGGTCGCTAATACTTAAGTGACGCGCCTTTTGGTTGCATGATGGATTCTTGCAACTCAAATGTGGCATATGAAAGCTGTTTGAAAGCCGTCATTTTACATACTTTCCAATGGAATATTATTAAAACAGGGTGTTTCTACGAATTGAAGTGTTGTCGCTAGTAGGTCAAAGTCTGTCAAAACGGGAAAAGAATTATGGATGCATGGATTGCAATGGGTTTCAGATGAACCCTGCAAAATGGTTGCTACGTTCAGCGCAGCTTTACCCAGACGCGCCGGCATTGCTTCGGGGTGAAACTGTTGTGGCCGATTACGCGACTTTTGCTGCGCGTTCAGCATCCATCGCAAGCGCAATTCAGGATCAGTATGGTGTGAAAGCCGGTGATCGTGTTGCAATATTCATGAAGAATTGCACCGCGTATCTGGAGATACTTTACGGTATATGGTTCGCGGGTGCCGTGGCGGTGCCGATCAACGCGAAGCTTCACGCGAAAGAAGCGGCGTGGATCGTGGCCGATGCCGGTGCCGAAACCGTCTTTGTCAGC
>DAOUQS010000235.1 GCA_030625465.1 Amylibacter sp.
GCAATACGCGAGGTCACGGCTTTGTCGCCGACATCAACCATATGGGCCATGCCCTGGTCGTCGAAATGGGAAAGTTTATCGGTCATGCTGCTACCATTGGATTTTCAAGAAGGTTTTTTGTGGCAAGGGCGACGTCATCCTGACGCATCAGGCTTTCGCCGATCAGGAAACTGCGCGCGCCCACGGCGGCCATATCGGCCATGTCTTGCGGGGTGAATATGCCGCTTTCGCTGATCATATGGCGGTCACTTGGCACGTTACGCGACAGATCGCGCGTGGTATCAAGCGTCACTTCAAAGGTTTTCAGATTGCGGTTGTTGATGCCCAGAAGCGGCGATTTAAGTGCCAGCGCACGATCCAGTTCGTCGCCATTATGCACCTCAAGCAACACGTCCAGACCCCATTCAAAGGCGCAGGCTTCCAGTTCATTGGCTTGGCCATCTGAAACACTGGCCAGAATGATCAAAATACAGTCGGCATTCCATGCGCGGGCTTGCGCCACCTGATAGGTGTCATACATAAAATCTTTGCGCAGCGCTGGTAGATCACACGCGGCGCGTGCCTGCATCAAAAACTCTGGCGCGCCTTGAAAACTGGGCGTGTCTGTCAGCACCGACAGGCATGTGGCACCACCGGTTTGATAGGCTTCAGCCAAGGCCGGTGGATTGAAGTCAGTACGGATCAAACCCTTGGAAGGGCTGGCTTTTTTGATCTCGGCGATCAGGCCGTAGCCGGTTTTGGCGGCGTGTTCCAAGGCAGAGCCAAAGCCGCGCACGGGGGATGCCTCTTTTGCCATATCGTCCAGATCCTTGATCGGCAGCGCACGTTTATCCGCAGCAATCTCATCCAGTTTATAGGCTTTGATTTTTTCCAGTATGTCGGCCATTAGCCCGCCTTCGATGTGATTTTTGCCAGCAATGCCAGCTTTTCACGGGCTTTACCACTGTCAATACTTTCCGTTGCCATTTCAACGCCCTGTTTCAGGTTGCTGGCCTTGTCGGCCACAACCAAAGCGGCGGCCACATTCAGCAAAACCGCGTCACGGTAAGCGGATTTTTTGCCCGCAAGCAGGGCGGCCAATGCGGCTGCATTAAATTCAGGTGTACCGCCAATAATCGCTTCAAAGGGGTGGACGGGCAGGCCGGCATCCTCTGGGTTGATCTCGCGGTCTGTTACGGCACCGTCTTCAAGGGCGGCAACCCATGTGACACCCGCTATTGAAATCTCGTCCGTGCCGTCATAGCCATGTACCAACCATGCTTTTTCCGATCCCAACTCAAGCAAAACTTCGGCCATTGGGCGGATCATTTCGCGTGAAAATGCGCCTGTCAGTTGGCGTTTGACGCCTGCGGGGTTGGTTAATGGGCCAAGGATGTTGAAGATTGTGCGCGTGCCCAATTCAATGCGTGCCGGCATGACGTGGCGCATGGCGGGATGATGCATGGGCGCCATCATAAAGCCGATGCCGGCTTGCTTGATTGCGCGTTCCACCACGTTTGCGCTGACCATCACATTGACGCCTGACAGGGCAAGCGCATCGGCCGTACCTGATTTCGATGACAGGCCGCGATTGCCGTGTTTGGCGATCACAACGCCTGCGCCTGCGGTGACAATGGCCGCGGCTGTGGAAATATTCAGGGTGGATTTACCGTCACCACCGGTGCCGACTATATCCATCGCCCCAACGGGTGCCTTCACGGGCAGGCATTTGGCGCGCATCACGGCGGCGGCTGCGGTATATTCATCCACGGTTTCGCCGCGTGTGCGCAGGGCCATCAGGAAGCCACCGGTCTGGGACGCTGTGGCCTCACCCTCCATGATGATATTAAAGGCGGTTTCTGCCTCGGCCCGGGTTAACGGCCCGTCGGCGGCTTTGGCTATAATGGGTTTTAATGCGTCACTCATGCGGGTTCCAACACTTCATTCAGGAAATTCTTTAACATTGCGTGTCCGTGTTCAGAGGCAATGCTTTCGGGGTGAAACTGGCAGCCGTGGATCGGCAGGGTTTTATGGGCCAGCCCCATAATTGTGCCGTCTTCCAGCCATGCGGTCACGTCCAGACAATCGGGCAGGCTATCGCGATCAACCACCAGTGAATGATAGCGCGTGGCCTGAAACGGGCTGGGCAGGCCCTTGAATAACGAGGTACCGTTATGGTGCATTGTGCCCATTTTACCATGCACAATATCGCTGTGGCGCACAACCTTGCCGCCAAAGGCCTGACCGATGGTTTGATGGCCCAGGCAAATACCGATCAGCGGTGTTCTGGTTTCAGCGGCAGCTTTCGTAATCGCCAGACAAATCCCCGCCTGATCAGGGTCACAAGGCCCCGGTGACAGCATGATTGCCGATGGGTTCAGGGCCATTGCCTGCTGCACATCCAGCTCGTCATTGCGTTTAACCACAACATCGGCCCCCAGCTCGCCCAGATAATGCACAAGGTTGTAGGTAAAGCTGTCGTAATTATCAATAAGTAGCAACATTTGCCTATTCCAGTAGTCAGGTAAAACGGGGGGTGAACCCAGTTTAATTCTGCGCTATACATGCCCAGAGTGTTGGGCAATGGTCAATAGCGCGAAGACGTTTTGATAAGGAGCAGGAAATGGTAATTGTGCGGATTTTAATCGGTTTTATCGCAGGTATTGTCGTAAGCGGCGCGGTTTTGGTGCTTTTAACCACCTATATACCGCTGCTTTCGGGATCAAACGCGCCGAAACAGGCGGATATATCACAAAACCAGTCACCCGCCGTGGAAAATGAAACCCCTGCCGCAGAGATAATTGTTAAAGAAAAAACCGTTAAGGAAACACCAAAGGCAGTCGTGGTCGCGCCCGTGCAAGAACCCGCGCCCGAGGTTGAGGTTGCTGTTGTGGAACCGGAACAACCTGTTGCAGTTAAGCCCGAACCTGAAGCTGAAGTCGCACCCGCCCCTGAAGCTGTTGTGGCGCAGCCCGATCCTGAACCTGCCGAACCCGAAGTGGTGCCGGAAGTTGAAGCGCCGGAAGTGGTAGAACTGCCAAAGAAAATCACATTACCGACGATTGAACCGATCACCCCTGCGCCAATGCCGGAAGAGGTCGTTGTTGTTGCACCGCCTGTCGCAGAAACCGGGATCACCGTGGGTAAAAAACCATCTTCAACCTTGCCGACAATCACACAGAAAGCCCCGACCGATGTTGTGGAAAAGGCCGCACAAGAAACTACACCCGATAACGCACTGGAGTTTAACGCGACCGCGTTTGAAAAAACCGACCGACCAATGCTGGGATTGATACTGGTGGATATCGGGCAGGCTGGTCTGGATGTTGACAAGCTGAAAAAACTGAATGCGCCACTGACGATTGCGATCCGTGTCAGTGATCCGAACGCTTCG
>DAOUQS010000090.1 GCA_030625465.1 Amylibacter sp.
TTGAAAAATATATCCGCGACGATACGCTTTCCATCCACCTATGGGGCCGCCGGTTCAGGAATATTGCCGCGAAATACAATGGCCTACCCGAACCGGGGTGCTATATATCCAATATGCTGAAGCGCCATAAAATCAACCCGACAAGGACAGCTTATTTAATGCCTACGCCCCCTGAAGATAACGTGACCGTAAACCCGCCCACAGATATTGATTACACCATGTTCACCGATGTCGAGGTCGGTAATATAATACTTCAAAGATCCGAAGTAGGCGCGGTCAAAGCGGAAATCAACGACTGGATCGCAGGTGATGATACAGCACTTTTGAAATATGCCCGTGAAAACAAAGACCATATTTTACAAGAAGCCATGTCCGTTGCCTGTCGCGAATGCGGGTTTTTTCTAAAAGCCGCAGATCAGGTTAACCCCGCTAGAATAGCAGACATCGGTTGCGGCTACGCCTTCGCCGACCTGATTTTATACCGGCGCTATAATTGCGATATTATCCTTATCGACATCGAGGAAAGTTCCAACCGGCATTTCGGCTTCCAAAGTGCAGGGGCAGGTTATGCAAGCCTGGCAAAAGCACAGGAATTTCTGGTGGCAAACGGCGTCCCGGAAGATAAAATCTTGCTGGTCAACCCGAACAAACAAAACGTCTCTGAAATTGGCAATGTCGATCTGGCGATCAGCCTTGCATCCTGCGGTTTCCATTATCCGGTAAATACATATGACACATTCTTCAAAACCCAAATTACACCGGGCGGAGGCTTGGTTCTGGACATCAGAAAAGGCTCGGGCGGGATCAAATCAATGAAATCATATGGGGATGTAACCGTTCTGAAAAAGCACCCTAAATATTCCACCGTTTTCTCACAAAAGGATGCCCTGAATGTCTGATACACTGGAAATAAAGGGCATACTTATTCCGAATGACCCAAGCATCATTACGCCGAAAATTGCCCGTTCCATAAAAAATGACGCCTATGAAAAAGATGAGGTCAAAGGCACCCCGAAATTCATCAAATCCGATGACCGCGTCATAGAACTTGGCGCCGGTATCGGATTTATTTCATCCTTTATCCACAAACATCTGAATGTCTCGAATATTTTGTGCGTCGAAGCCGATCCCACATTATGTGCATTCATCAAGGACGTTCATAAGCTAAACGGAATTACATCCATTGACGTTAATAATGTTGTGGCCTTAAACGGCAGTTCCACCGGCACATCGATCAAATTCTATATCAGATCACCCTTTTGGTCATCCTCGCTCGATAGCGAACAAGAATATGTCCGGGTTGTTGATGTCCCCACGGTCCAGCTATCCAGCCTGATCAAGGATTTCAAAGCCAACACGTTGATTGTCGACATCGAGGGTGGCGAGCGTGATATCTTTAAAAACACAAATCTGGATGGTATTGATAAAATATTTCTGGAAATACACACTCGAAAAATCAAGCGCATTGGCATTAAACTATGCTTCGACGCACTTTCCCAAGCCGGATTTGCCTATGACCAACAAGTCAGCCGCGGCGGATCAGTGCTGTTTCGGCGCATTCCAAGATGGCAAATGAAAACACTGGCTAATGATTAAGGCCAACATCAAAACAATCCTGCAATCTCTTGATACCGATGGTGTGGAAAACTTTGCAGATATCAATTTTGGCGCGCCGGAAATCGCCATAGCGATACATAACAGGTACGGCAGCAACATCGACATCCTGTCTGTCGACGCGCATTGCCAATTTATTCCCCCGCCCCCCGAATTGCTTGAAAAATACATGGCTTTGTTGAATAAAGCCGGCGTTCAAAACACCGCTATTCGCGTTATTGATAATCAAAAAAAATTACGCCCGTACGACATTCTGGCGTCCATAGACAGCTTTGGCACCAACTTCAAAATCAAGCCCTTACGCAAGATTATGGATAAAGCGCTGCATGCACAAAGCCGCGTTATTATGAATATCAAAAAAGGGTCCGGAAGCTACCCCTTCCTGAAGGCATACGGGGGCTCAAACACTCTGGTCAATGCCACAGCCGATCAATACGGGCTAGTCGTTATGTCAATAGAGCCCAAAACCCCACCAGCCCAGGAATGGTCTGCAATTGCAAAAGATTTGGCTGGCAAAAACGGCTTTTTTACCGATTGCGGGGAACATTCGTTCCTATATGTCCCACGTGGAAAAACACTTGTAGTGACCTTTGACAACCTCGACATCACAATAAACAAACGCGATACGCGCCGCCCTTGGGGGTTTGAATTTATCGAGTCGCAAAACTGGTCAATGTTAGGCGTCATGGCAAATGGCTGGACCTGGTTCAGGGACCCCGCAGTAACCACTGAATTCGACCGACTTAAAAACAGCGGGTTTTTCGAACAATTCGACCGCGTCGTGTTTTACGGCGCCTCAATGGGCGGATATGCGGCCGCAGCCTATTCCTCGGCAGCAGTCGGCGCGACCGTCTTCGCAATCAGCCCTCAATCCACGCTGGATAAATCCATTGTCCCTTGGGAAATGCGTTACAAAGCGGTTTGGGGCCGCGATTTTTCAGGCCCATACGGGGATGCCGCCCTGGTCAGCGATAAAGCTGAAACCGTTCACATCATGTATGACCCTTATGTCAGGCCGGACGCCGCCCATGCCGCGCGGTTCACCGGAAAAAATGTCAAATACTGGCGCTGCCCCCATCTGGGCCACAGGCTTGGATCATCACTGGCCCAAATGGGCATATTAAATGAAATTTCACGTAAATGCATTAACGGTGACTTGGATAACGCTACTTTTTACAAACTTTTGCGCAAAAGACGCAAATTCCCCCGCTATCTCAGGGAACTTTTAAGCTTGGCAATTGAAAGAAACCATCCGGGCTTGGCAATGCGCGTGTGTAAATTTACCAAACAGCAAGGACATATTAAACTTTCCAATCAAATGATGGCTCAAATCGAAGCCATAACGCCATCACAGCCTAAGGTTTAAACTTTGGATATTAGAATTTACACAGGGGGACATCAGGCCACAACGGAACATTTCCTGAGTGCGCTTAACAATAACAACGACATCCTGCTGGATGAAAAAATAAGCTGCATACCTGCAGATATTAATACTTTTCGCAATATATTTACCGCATCAAAAGCAATCCGGAACGGAAAGAATGAGGCCACCGTCGGGCAACAACTACTTGAACAACTCGGGGTTATTAAAGACGCCAAAAAGCTTCTGCTCAACGATTACCGTATCATCGGGCAGGAACACCGCGCATTTGAAAAAGAAATGTTTTACCCGCGAAACAGAGGGTTAATAAAACAAATTCAAACTATATTCAGCGGTTCCAATATACGTCTGTTCATTGAAACCCGCAGCTTCACCAGTTTTATGCCGTCGTGTTATTCCCATATGGTATTTACCAATAATGCGCACAATTTCGACGATTTTCTGGCAAAAACAGACCCCGAAAGCCTGCAATGGTCATCGCTGATTGAACGCTCGCAGGGCCGCGGGACAAAATTGCCGGCAACAACATGGCGGTACGAGGATTATGCGTATATCTGGCGTGATATCGTCGGGGCCATCACCGGTGTTAAGAAATATCAGGATCTTATTGCCCCGCCCGAAAAGCTGGATTTAAGCATCAATTTACAAACTGCACTTTTGTTTAATAAATACATCCAGCAATACCCGACCCAGACACCGGAAGAGTTTGAAAAGCTGAAAACAGTGTTTTTGGCACAAGACCTTAGTGCAATCAAAAAACTTGCCAGCCCGGGCTGGTCTGCGGGGCGCATCGATGCTTTGGCACATCGCTATGACGATGACTGGTACTATATCGAACGTATGGACGGCGTCGAAACCATTTTGCCCCGCCGGATTGGTTAATCCTTATACCCGTCCGGATTTTGGCTTTGCCATTTCCAGGCGCTCGCGCACATATCCGCCAGATCACGTTTTGCTTGCCAGCCCAGCAGGTTGCGGGCTTTTTCAGGCAATGCACAGTAAGTCGCAACATCGCCCGCGCGCCTTTGCACCACTTCATAGGGCACAACCCGCCCGGATGCTGCCTCAAACGCCCTCACAACGTCCAGAACCGACGATCCACGCCCTGTGCCTACATTGATCGCCTCACAGCCCGTATGCGCGCTGGCAAAGCTTATAGCCGCCGCATGGGCCTTTGCCAGATCGACCACATGGATGTAATCGCGCACACCGGTGCCATCAGGCGTATCGTAATCATTACCGAACACCTGTAGTTTTTCACGCCGTCCCACAGCCACCTGACTGACAAACGGCATCAGGTTATTGGGAATATCATTCGGATCTTCGCCGATGATACCGCTGTCATGCGCCCCGACAGGATTGAAATAGCGCAGCAATACCGCAGTGGCCGCAGGGCGCGCGCCACACCAGTCGCGCAATATATGCTCGACCATCAGCTTGGTTTGGCCATAGGGGTTGGTCGCAGACAGGGGATGATTTTCATCCAGCGGTAAATATTGCGGCGTGCCATAAACAGTCGCCGACGATGAAAACACAATACGGTTGCAATCCGCCGCTTCCATTGCGCGCAACAAAGACAGCGTCCCGACCACATTATTCTCGTAATACATCAACGGCTTTTCAACCGACTCGCCCACCGCTTTTTTGCCAGCAAAATGCACCACCACATCCGGCTTGAACGTCACCAGTGCCGCCGCAAGCCCGCTTTGGTCTAGAATATCACCCTGTACCACATCAAACTTTCTGTTGGTCAATTGCTCAACACGGGTCAGCGCGTGGGGTGAGCTGTTTGAATAGTCATCATAAACACACACTTCATGCGCTTCAGACAACACCTCCAACAGCGTATGGCTGCCAATATATCCGGCCCCGCCGGTTAAAAATACCCGCATCATATGTCCTTTTCTTTACGCCGCGCCGCAATCATCATTTGCGCAAGCGATGCCGCAAACCCCGGTGACAGATCCGCGCGCGACAGGCTTACAATCCGCGTAAACAAGCGCACACCTTCCATTTCATCCAAAACCGCCCGCGCACAGGCCTGATGCCACTTCACCCCTGCCCGATGCAATTCACCCAACAGCTTGTCCGCCAGCCAGGTTTCCATTTTTTCTTTTGTTCGTGCAACACTGCGTTGAATAGTTACATCTTCAACCTGATTAAAGTTCCGGTCAACCCAGTAACCCAGATCCAGCCGTTTATCAGACCGGTTTGGCAAACCGCGTTGCGTTTTTGCCAAATACGCTTTTGCCGATTTTACCGAATAATGGTTGATACACGCCAGATCAATACCGCCCTTGGCCCCGTAAGTCACAGTCGCTTTATCCAGAAATTCCGCCCCAAGCGGCTGCCCCGACCCGTTGACCCAGCGGATTTTAGACACATCGCGCTCCACCCGCTTTTTCGGTCGATGCACCCCAAGCTTTTCATAGGACCCGTCATTTTTAAACAAGGTCTTGAACATCGCGGATGTAATTGGCGCATAGCATGGGAACCGCGCACATTTCGTAAATTGCCCGATCACCGGCGCATCCTCTATTTCAACCCGCCCGTCATTGCCAAACATCCGCCATGTCAGCGCAAAAGCAGTTGCATCAGGGCATGCGTCAAGCAAATCATCCAGATGCCCGCCGCCCGCCTTAACATTCACAAACTCGTCCACATCGGCGAATAATACCCATTCGGCATCTGCCCGCATCGGATGCTTGCCCGCCCGCTTCAAAGCAGTCCACTGCACACCGGCCTGCGTGATCTTGTCATTGCGCACATGCGTGATCACCCCAAGCGCATCCAGACGATCCAGCATCGCGTCGGTTCCATCATCGCAATCATTGGAATAAATCAGAAATCCGTCCACCCCAATGCTTTGATGATAGGCCAGCCATTCCAGAATATAGGGGGCCTCATTGCGCATAGAAGTGATCATCAGATATTTCATCTACAACTCCACCTCATCCACAAGCGGGTAATCCAGCGGAATGGAAGCCGGCCCCGCCAAAAACCCCGCACCGCCAAAATGCGTATGCAACCGGGACAGCTTGACCAGCCGCTCTGACTTCAGCGTTTCGTACATCGCCATATAATCCGGCCGTTCCTTCAGCTCCACAATCCGCTTTTTATGCGCTTTTACGCACAATTCATGCTGCGCGGCTATTTCATCATCCGCCATCAGTTCTGCAAACTTTTCTTTTGCACGCACAAGCTTGGGCAGAATTGTGCGATCTTCCTGCGCATTGTTATTCATCCGAAACCAATACGTCATGCCCTGATCACGGTCCACATGATTAACCCGCCCGCGATCGCGTTTCACCAAAAACGACTCGCAGGACCGCAGCGCGTAATGGTTCAGCGTCACCAGATCATAACCATAAGACCGCACCGTATTACGCCACCCCGTGCGCAAAATATCCTCGGGCATCTGCACACCGGACCCGTTCACCCAATGGATATGATCCTTGAATTCAGGCTGCAAACCAACGGGGCGATGCACCCCGAACTTCTTGTAATACCCGTTATTGCGAAACATCGCCTTAAAGCCCCATGCCTGATGCGGCTTGCGGCACAATTGCGGCGCACAACGGAAAAACTGTTCTGTAATGAACTTGTCCGCGAACAAATCCACTTCCGCATTGCCGAACAACCGCCATGTCATCGACCAGATATTGGCCTCGGGCACTGCGGCAAACAAATCATGCAACGTGCCGTCCCCGACATGAACATTTATATATTCATCCACATCCATGCAAATAATCCAGTCGGCCTCTTCTGCCTTTGGCGTGGTCTGTGCCGCCAGATACGCTGCATGCTGGGGTTTTTGCCCGGTTTCACGATACGGATTTTCACGATGATCAACAATGCCCTTGGCGGCCAGCAGATCAAACATCGTATCGGTTCCGTCAGTGCAATCATTGGTATAAACCACAAAACCGGTCACCCCGATAGACATATGATAGGCCAGCCATTCCAATATGAACGGCCCCTCGTTTTTCATTGTTGTCACAACCACGATACGCTTGTTATCCGTGCTGGTTTTGTGGCTTTTTGCCACTTCGGGCGGCCGCTTGGGCGCATGGTCAAACTGACTTTCCAGAACCGCGCACAAATCTTCATTCAGCACCAAAGAGGCCTTTGGAACGATCTGTCCGATTTTCAGGTCAGGATAACACAAGCCCACGCAGCGCCAGTAACGAAAACTCTCGCTAATCGGGTCAGGCGCCACGGTTGATGCCCGAAATGGCCGCAAAGCCGGATCACGCGCCATAAAAGCACGGCTGATCGCCCAGATATATGGCCCGCGCCGTCCGTCAAAACTGGTACAGGTATGATCGGCAAAATGCGGCTTTTTGGGTTTCCGGTATGAAAACGGATAGGCCAGAACCCCGGAAAACTTCAGATAGGTTTCACTGGCAACAGCGGCATCAAACACCGACTGCCCGCCTGCCCCGTGCAATAACAAATCGCAAACACCCATGTGTACGACCGCCCGCGCACTGTCAAAACAGCGCCTGCGGACCGCATCCAGTATTGCCAACTCGTATAATGCCGAAGCATAAGGTGCGGGAATTGCCGCCCCCAGCAACGCTTTTCCCGGCCCGTCCGGTGTGGTGTGCCGATCCTGCAAGCCGGGGGATTTCGGATGTCCCA
>DAOUQS010000279.1 GCA_030625465.1 Amylibacter sp.
CCAAGGTCGTGTATGCCATCCATCAAACATCCCCCCGCTTCAAATCACGATCTGTGCCAATCATCGCATTGCGTGTAACCAGTTTAGCCAGATCATCCACCGACATACCTTTTGTTCCGGCAGGCCGCTGGGGGATCACCAGATAACGCAATTCAGCGGTGCTGTCCCAGACATGCACGGCGGTATCCTCGGACAGGTCCACCCCGAATTCAGCCAGAACCACACGCGGTTCGCGCACAATACGCGACCGGTAAGCGGCGGTTTTATACCAGTTCGGGGCCATGCCCAGAATTGAAAACGGATAGCACGAACACAGGGTGCAAACGACGACATTGTGACTGTCGGCAGTGTTTTCTACGGCTTTCAAATGCCCGGATGCAGGGCCCGCATAGCCCATTTCATCTACCGCTTCAGACGCATCGTTCAATAAACGGGCCTTAAATGCAGGATCAGTCCAGGCGCGTGCCACCACATGCGCCCCGCGCCTTGGGCCTATGTCATCGGCATAAACCTCTATCCAACGGTCAATGTTTTCACTTTTGACCATGCCTTTTTCCACCAGAATGGTTTCCAGCGCTTTCACCCGCAATGCGGGGTCAGACGGCAGATGGCTGTGCAGATGTTGATGGATTTCTGTGATCTTTTTGGCGTCAAAACTTGGCATAATTAACTCCTTAAACGTGCTGCGCCCCGTTCACTTCTATTTCCGTACCCGAAACATAACTGCTTTGATCAGAGCACAAGAAATAAATCGCATTGGCCACTTCACTGGGCTGCCCCAATCGGCGCATTGGCAATTTTTCCACAATTTTATCCGTGCCTTCACTTAGAATTTTGGTTTCCACTTCACCGGGGGCAATCGCATTTACCCGCACCCCCAAAGGGCCGAAATCATGTGCCATTTCACGGGTCAAAGCGGCAAGTGCCGCCTTGGATGTCGCATAAGCCGCGCCCGCAAACGGATGCACCCGCGAACCTGCGATGGACGTCACGTTCACGACAGAGCCCTTCGCCTTGGACAGCTCATCCTTCAAACCCCGTGCCAGCACAACAGAGGCAAAGAAGTTCACATGGAACACCTGTCCCCAGTCACGCAAATCCGTATCAAACGTGTTCAGGCGCGCGCCATTTTCACCCTTTGGTGAAATACCCGCGTTATTGACCAAGGCATCCAGCCGCCCGCCGTTCAGACGTTTTTTTACCCGTTCAATCGCGGCAATCGTTGCGCTGGGATCGCCTAGATCAAGCTGGATATGGTTTTCCTTGCCGCCCCACGGGCATTCCTCAGAAAATGCTTGGCGCGAACAGGTGATCACCCGCCAGCCTTCTTGCACAAACTTTATCACCGTAGCGTGGCCTATGCCCCGACTTGCGCCCGTCAAAAGCAGGGTTTTTTCTGCGGTATCTGCCGACATTTGAACATCCCGAATATTTGCTGAAATACGTCAGTCATTAATGAAGGTATTTTGCCAAGTTGCAAGACCCTTGGCGCAAGCGTAACAAAGCGTTAAGCAGATAAAAGACAGATACGAAGGTTCAAACATGGAGAAGTCCAAAGCGATGGAACGCGATTCAATTGCAACAGCCCGCCTGTTAAGCGAGGCACTACCACTTATGCAGCGTTATGACGGTGCGACCGTGGTGATTAAACTTGGCGGCCATGCCATGAGCAGCACGCAGGCCATGGATATGTTTGCCCGCGATGTGGTTATGATGCGCCAGTGCGGTATGAACCCGGTAATCGTGCATGGCGGCGGCCCGATGATCAATGCGATGCTGGACAAGTTGAACATTGAAACCAAGTTCATTGGCGGCAAACGGGTCAGCACCCCCGAAACTGTTGAGGTGGTGGAAATGGTTCTATCCGGCAAAGTGAACAAAAATATCGTACAGGCGATCAACCGTCAGGGTGGCAAGGCGGTTGGCCTGTCAGGCAAGGACGGTGATCTGATTGTCTGTAAAAAAGCCGCCGGTGATCTGGGCATGGTGGGTGAGCCTATCCGCATCAATGCAGGCATAATCAATTCGCTGAACAATAACGGTTTCATTCCGGTGATCGCCCCCATTGGCACGGGCGAAAACGGCGAGACTTTCAATATCAACGGCGACACCGCTGCAGGGGCAATTGCTGCGGGTATGAATGCCGATCGTTTGCTGCTTTTGACCGATGTCGAAGGTGTGAAAAATGCCGATGGCGATGTGCTGACCAATCTGTCAGCCACGCAAGTGGATAAGCTGACCAAGGACGGTGTGATCGCGGGCGGTATGATCCCGAAGACACAAACAGCCCTTGATGCGATCAAAGGCGGCGTTCGCGCAGTTGTGATTATGGATGGGCGCGCACCGCATGCATGCTTGCTGGAACTGTTCACCGATTATGGCGCCGGTAGTATGATCCGCGCCTGAAGCAAAGGTATTATCAATGGAAAATGAAGTCACAATCCGTCTGGTTGTCTTTTTGGGGCTGTTTAGCCTTCTGGCATTGATCGAAGTATTATTGCCGCGCCGCAAGCGGGACATCAAACGCCCCGCGCGCTGGTTCACCAATATTGGCCTGATTATCATCGACAGCTTCACCATCCGCCTTATGGCGTTCGTTCTGCCCGTCATGGCCGTAACTGCCGCCGCAGACGCTAGCGCACAAGGCTGGGGGTTGCTTGGCATGGTTAACTGGCCCAACTGGGTTGAGGTTGTCATCGCCATGCTG
>DAOUQS010000305.1 GCA_030625465.1 Amylibacter sp.
TTTTGCACTGGCCGGAACTGCGGAAAAAATCCGCAGGTACTATATAGTCCCCGTAGCGCAGGAAAATAAACCGCAAGGGTGCAAAACATATGGCGACAACCATGAAATGCAATCCGCCCTGCGCTTCCTTGTTTTCGCAGACGCGAATATTGGCAACCCGCAATATGACATCGATTATGCACTGCGCCACACCCGCGCTTTATTTGGCCCGCTTTATAATAGTGCTGAAAATTTCGACCTGCCCGAATGTTTCCCGTCTTCGTGGCTAGGCATTGGTATCGGCTTGGCCTTAATGAACCCGGCAATAGACGCACCTTATATAGAAAGGCTGAAAACCTTACAAAACGGCATAAGTATCGATCCGGCCGCATTTCCGGTCATGTCCCGTAGCGACTATATCACCCTGACCAACTGTAAAACTTCACCTGACACTTACAACAAATACCGCATTGCCTACGAGTGGATCATAATCCGCCATCACTCTGCAAACAAAGCCGATAAGAACATGCGTGCATTTCTAGAGGATCTATATAGTGCCGAACCCGGCGAAAATGGTTTCGTGAATCAAAAATGCCTAATTCCCGCCATCAGCCGCATTGCATCAGAATATCAACTGCTGGATGCACAAGGTCGCTATAAATCCACTACACAATAGGCCCGCTTTCCAAGCGGCCTAAAACTGCTTGCGCAAATCCATCCCGGCATAAAGCCCGGCCACCTCTTCTTCATACCCATTGAACTTCAGCGTTGGAATACGCTTGGCAAACAACCCGGCCCCGATCGGGCGCTCACTGGCTTGCGACCAACGCGGATGATCCACATCAGGGTTCACGTTTGAATAAAACCCGTATTCACGGTCCGCGATCCGGTTCCATGTGGTCGGCGGCTCATTATCCGTCAGTGTAATCTTCACAATCGACTTGATCGATTTAAAGCCGTATTTCCAAGGCACCACCAAACGCAATGGTGCGCCGTTCTGGTTTGGCAATTCCTCACCATACATACCTGTTGCGATAAACGTCAGCGGATGCATCGCCTCATCCAGACGCAACCCTTCAACATAGGGCCACGGGAATCCGCTGTTCCAGCCGATACCGGGCATTTCATCAGGACGGTGCAGTGTTTCAAACGCCACATATTTCGCCGACCCCATGGGATCCGCCCTGGCAATCAGATCAGACAGCTGGAACCCGATCCACGGCACAACCATTGACCAGGCTTCCACACAACGGAAACGGTAAATACGTTCCTCCAGCGCCACATCCTTTAGGATGTCCTCCAGCGCATAATTACCGGGATTATTCACCAAACCGCCAATTTCAACACTCCAGGGATCAGTGGTCAGTACATCCGCATACTTGGCAGGGTCATCTTTACCGGTGCCGTACTCGTAATAGTTATTATAAGTCGAGGCCGCCTCTTTAGGTGTCACATCCCCATCCACCTTATAATCGCTTTTCGAATACGCTAACGCCTTTGCTTGTGCCGCCCCTGTAAACATCGTGCTTAGCCCAAGACCAGCCGCACCCGCCATAATCTGGCGCCGGTTCAAAAAATCGGCCTTTGGTGTTACTTCGGAATAGATCAGTTTACGCATATGGGCTCTCCTTTGAACCCAACCATGACCCAGCCACAGCCTGTTTCAAAGATAAAACATCCACGATCACAGATATGTTGGAAATATTACAGGCTGCATTAACCGATAAATGCTGCTTCCATTTCACGGCGCAACTGCACCGTGGGATCAGCCGCATCTATCGCCACATCATCCCAGCACAACACCGCACCTTTAACCACAGGGCGCACCACGCGCACCCCGCCGGCCAAACCGATTGGCAGCGCACCATGTTTCACACTATCTATAGCGGGCATCAACTTGCCCCAAACCGTATAACCGCCCTCGCCGTCCAGCATATCGCCCACCACCAGATCGCGCTTGGCACAGGCCACCGCATCCCCGTTAAAGTCGCGCGATTGCCCGGTTGCTTCCCCGCGCAAAGCCGCAGACAGAACCGAGATCCCCAATTCCAATCCGATCAGATGAAACGGCTTATACATCACCGCGTATTGCCCCGTCTTATCCGTCGGCAATCCGTATTGCGCAAAGCAAGCGGCGGCGTAATCGGTTGGGGCCTTGATCACCACATAGACCCCCCAACGCAAATCGCGCGGCACTTCCGTGCCATCACGGTTCAAAGATGAAACCACCTCGACCATCCCCGACCCGTCCAACATACCGCCATGTTCGCGCGGGATCAGGATGTTTTGCAAATCGTCCGTGCTACAAGGCGGAAATACCAAACCATCCTTGGGTGCTGCCAAGCCGCACGCATTGGCAATCGCGGCCAT
>DAOUQS010000413.1 GCA_030625465.1 Amylibacter sp.
TGTAGTGGTCTACTGATTCCGGACACCCATTTAGGGCGAGAATGCTCGCCATAGAGAGGTGTCTGATGACCAAGCAACGTCGTTCCTTTACGCCCGAGTTCAAACGAGAGGCCGCCTGCCTGGTGCTCGATCAGGGCTACAGCCATATCGAAGCAGCTCGTTCACTGGGCGTGGTTGAGTCGGCCCTGCGCCGATGGGTAAAACAGCTTCAAGAGGAGCGCGTGGGCGTTACCCCGAAGAGCAAAGCACTGACGCCCGAACAGCAGAAAATCCAGGAGCTGGAAGCCAGGATCGACCGACTGGAACGGGAGAAAGCGATCCTAAAAAAGGCTACCGCTCTCTTGATGTCGGACGAGTTCAATCGTACGCGCTGATAGACCAGTTAAGTGAGCGGGAGTCGGTGGAAGTGGTCTGTTCAGCCTTCGGCGTGGTGCGGTCTTGCTACTACGCCCATCGGCTTCGACGCTGCCGTGTTGATGCATGCCGCGTTGCACTGCGCAGTCAGGTTAACCAGCTGTTCAACCAGAGTCGAGGCTCGGCTGGCAGTCGCAGCATTCTGGGTATGCTGCGTGAGGATGGCGTCAGCATTGGCCGTTTTCGTGTGCGTCGGTTGATGCGTGAGTTGGGCTTGGTCAGCAAGCAGCCAGGCTCGCACGCATACAAGCAGGCTACGGTTGAGCGACCAGATATCCCGAACCGGCTGAACCGCGAGTTCACCACTGAGCGCCCCAATCAGGTGTGGTGCGGCGACATCACCTACATCTGGGCACAAGGTCGCTGGCATTACTTAGCGGCGGTGTTGGATCTGCATACAAGACGAGTAGTCGGCTGGGCGATTTCTGCCAAGCCGGATGCTGAGTTGGTGATCAAGGCGCTGGACATGGCCTACGAACAGCGTGGCAAACCGCAGCAGGTACTGTTTCATTCCGATCAGGGCAGCCAATACGCTAGCCGCCTGTTTCGGCAACGGTTGTGGCGATATCGGATGGAACAGAGCATGAGCCGCCGGGGCAACTGCTGGGATAACTCGCCGATGGAGCGATTGTTCCGCAGTTTGAAATCGGAGTGGATTCCACCGACCGGTTACCTGACAGCTCAGGAGGCCCAACGGGACATCAGTCATTACCTGATGCACCGCTACAACTGGATCAGGCCGCATCAATTCAACGATGGGCTACCGCCTGCGGTGGCCGAAGAAAAACTTAACCCACTGTCCGGGATGGGTTGACCACTACAA
>DAOUQS010000289.1 GCA_030625465.1 Amylibacter sp.
AAAGTATTTTTCATCGGTTTCATTATTCTTATCCTTTCCCTGATCAATTCGGCACTTCGCGCCAGTTTTCAATGGCGGGATAGTTGGTTGAAATTGGATCTTCCCAAACATGTTCCGGACCAGTAAGCGGATCACCGGACAGAGCTTCCAAGAAGGCAACGATGTCTTTTTGTTCCGCGAACGTCAGGCCCAGAGGCTTGATTTTCGGATCAAGATTTTCGTCCTGACCACCGCCTGCGTTGTAAAAAGCAACAACTTCGAACAGGGTGTCAAACGTACCATTGTGCATATACGGGGCGGTTTGTTTCAGCTCACGCAATGTTGGCGTGCTGAAAGAACCTACGTCACTGCCATCTGCAGGGTGGCGAATTATTTGCGCACCTACATCACGGCGGATATTCATGTAGTTCTCAATACCCATAAAGCTGGCGAAGGCCGTATATGTCATATGACGCATAGGGTCTGACCAAATCTCGGGATTTTCCGCAACACCAATATTATAGGCTTTTTCATCCGTCAGAAGCGGGCCGTTATGGCAGCTTACGCAACCTGCTTTACCTTCAAACAAGGCTTGGCCGCGCTTTGCAGCGTCAGTCATAGTGCCATTGTCGAAAGGTACGTTTTGCGAGATCAATGTGTTCAGATACTCAGGGATCGCTTTACGGATGGAACCGTTTGACGGCTCGCCGTAACCGGCAGCTTCAAACATTTCCACATAAACCGGATCCTGCTTGACGCGTTCTTGCATCAGACGCATGTCCATGTTCATCAGATAATCTTCTGTGATCATCTCACGCGTCACATCGTTCAGGTTTGTACCCAAACGTCCATCGTGGAACCAATTGGCAGCCAATGCGGTGTTGATCAAAGTTGGCGTGTTGCGAAATCCTTTTGAACCCGGATAAGCCTTTGACAGGGCCAGCCCGTCAGAAAACCCGTTTTCTGGCTGGTGACAACTGGAACACGAAATAGCCGCGTCCCCTGAAAGCCGTTTATCAAAAAACAGGCGTTTCCCAAGCAATGCTTTGGCCTCATTCACCTCGGGCGCCACAATCGGCCCGATCGCATCACTACCCGCAAAGACAGAACCAGCAAAAGCTGTGGTGAACACAAGTGTTACCCCCAGCGTCAGCGCAGAGCTGCGTTTGTATCGAGATATCTTCATTGATTTCCCTTTCTTGTTAAAATTATTTCCGACTCGCGCCATTTGCCCAAGCCGAACTAGTGTCCTGAGCATAAAATCGCAGAGCAAACCCTGGCGGTCATTGACGGGCGTCAAGATTCCACAGTTTTCTGGATAAATATGCGAATTTATGCATTAAACCGTTTACGCGCCCGTAATGCGACCAGAACAAACAAAAACCCGGCCAAAATGGCAGCTATCAAGGTTATTCCGTATGTTTTGGTCGGATTGTCTGTAGGTTCCAACAAGATCCAGTACCAAGCGGTAAAGCTTTGGCGCAGACCCTCTTCACCGTTCACACCGTCCCAGTTCGCAAATGCAATCGGGGTGTAGACACCCTCGCTAAACTGGAAGTCTGCAGGTGCATCAGTTTCAAGCGCACGCTTGAATACGACCTGCCAACGGCCGTCCTTCCATGCGCCTACAGCTGATAAATCAGAACTATCGGCGCGTGCCTTGGGTGGTTTTTCCTGACCAAATGCATCTTTTATCACCACAGTTTCGGTCATTTCAGGTGCAACTGAGGGTGCGGTCCAAGACCAGATATTCACTGGATTTTTACGATCCCCCAGGCGGAAATACGGCTTCTCAGACGTGCCAGACAAAGCGGCAGGCAATTGCACTGCAATCGCATCACGCGTGGCTACAACATCTTCAAGCGCATATTGCTGTTCCAATTCAGACCCAGGCACCGAATAGGTGCGGTCATCCACATCAACCCGCATCACAATATCGTTGTCATTATATAATGCACGGATCGTTACCATTTCATTCAACGACGTGAACAAACGCGGTTCCTTGATCACGTTGGGTGCCAGCGCAAACGTCATCGCAGGCGCGCTATCCCAAGCAGGGTCAGCGGCATCACTTGGCAAATCACCTGCGACACGCACAGCACGGATCACATTATCACCCTTGCTAAGCGGTGTTGCCGCATCGCGCATGGTCATCACGTAATTGGCGATCGCCCAGCGGTCTTCTATGCTCATGGTGGTTGAATGTTCGGGCATTGGCGTTCCCGGAATACCGGTACTAAGCCGCTGGAAAACATCCTGCGCATCCACTGTCACCCGCCATGTTTCAGGCTGTGTCAGATTACGCGGCCAAATGCGCGCTTCCAGATCATCCTTCAGGCGCTTGCCTGACGTGACGTTCCCACGCCCGGCTTCACCGTGACATTGCACACAGGCCTTTTCAAACTGAACCCGGCCCTGTGCCAGCAGTTCAGGGGTCACCGCAGGCGGCGTGCCCAGATCAATGGCTTCCAGATCATCGGGGTCTTCTTCATCCCAATAACCCAAAACTTTAATCTTCTGGATCAGCGCATCAATTTCCGCATCACTTAGAATAGTCTTCCAGCCCGGCATTGCCGTGCCTGTCAGCCCGTCACGGATAGT
>DAOUQS010000192.1 GCA_030625465.1 Amylibacter sp.
GGTCATATGGGGTTTTTCGGTAGCCAGAAACGTGACCACCTCGTTTATATCCACGTAATCATAGCGAATAGCAATGTTGATTTCGTCCAGCAGAACCATTGAATTGCGTTCATCCAAAATCAGTTCCTTGGCCTTGGCCCAAGCGGCCTGCGCCATTTCGGTGTCACGGGTTTTGTCCTGCGTTTCCCAGGTAAAGCCTTCGCCCATAGTGTGGAACGAACACAAATCAGTGTGGTTTTTCAGGATCAGATCACGTTCACCAGTGGACATTCCACCCTTGATAAACTGCACTACGGCGGATTTCATGCCATGCGCGATGTGGCGGAAAATCATCCCGAACGCGGCCGAGGATTTGCCCTTACCCTTGCCCGTATGCACAATGATCAGACCCTTTTGTTCGGTCTTGGTCGCCATGATTTTATCACGCGCGACCTTTTTCTTGGCCATTTTCATTGCGTGGCGTTCGGTATCTGCGGTCATGGGGTGACTCCTTATAAGAGCGTTAAGACTAGCGGCACAAGGATAGCTGTGGCAAGTGCATTCGCCCCCATGCCAACCCCTGCGAAGGTGCCTGCTGTTTCATTGACCTGGAATGCCCGTGCGGTTCCAATGCCGTGGCTGGTTAATCCTACTGCAAACCCGCGCGCACGATAATCGGTGATTTTCAACGCGTTCAGTAAGGGGGTGCAAACGATGGCACCCGTGATGCCAGTTAAAATCACCATTACGGCGGTTAGTGTAGGTGATCCGCCAATGCTTTCGGAAATGCCCATTGCGACAGGGGCAGTGACGGATTTTGGTGCAAGCGACAATAGCACTTCACCCCGGATGCCAAAAGCATATGCAATTCCGACAGCCGTTCCTATAGCCGTGATCGGCCCGATGATAAGGGCAACCAGCATCGGGATAACGGATTTTCCAACCTGACGCAGATTCAGATACAGGGGCACTGCCAGACAGACGGTTGCGGGGCCAAGCATGAAGTGAACAAATTTTGCACCGTCAAAATAGGTTTCATACTGGGTGTCTGTTACTGTTAAAGCGATTGCCAACAAGATGACGGCGATCAAAACCGGGTTTACATATGCACGTTTTCCGCTGGCCCGATAAAGGGTGTCACCCGCGATATATGCCGCTAATGTTGCGGTTAACCATAGCAGAGGCTCACTGGAAAGGTAGGTCCATATGTCTTGAAACTCATTCATCGTTTTGCCCTATAAGCTTGGCCGTTAATGTGAAGGCGTAAGCACTGGCAACAATGGCCGCGATTGTACTGAAGATAATTGCCAGCAGTATAACTCCGACATCGCTACCTAGCGTTTGGATGTGACCCACAACGCCCACACCCGCAGGTACGAACAGTAATGACAGATGCGCCAGCAACCCTTGGGCGGTTGATTTGATTGCTTGCGCATAAGCGGGGCGCAAGAGCAGCAATATCAGAAAAAATACCATGCCCAAAACAGGGCCGGGGATTGGCAGGCCCAAAGCACGTGCGATAACTTCGCCTAATAACTGAAATCCCAAAATGACTGTAAGGTGGCCTATCATTCCATACTCCTAACCGGGTTCTGATCCTTTGTATCTTGGCAGGTCGTCGCCCATATGCAACCAATCTAATTTTCCGTTATAACAGTTCCTGAATAAGTGTGCGTGCCGAGTTTGATTTCGGCACCCACAGCCCCCGGTCTATCGCCTCTTGCAAGCGTTCTGCCATCTCACGCAATGCAGCGGGGTTGTGTTCTTCTATAAATTCGCGGGTGTCGTCATCTTCCAGAAATGCGTGATGCACCAGATCAAAATGGTGATTTTTGACCGCCCCTGTGGTGGCTGCGAACGCAAACAGATAATCCAGTGTTGCTGCCATCTCGAACGCACCTTTATAGCCGTGGCGCTTGACGCCTTCGATCCATTTGGGGTTCACCACGCGCGAACGTACAACACGCCCGATCTCTTCATCCAGTGTTCGGATAACGGGGCGTTCAGGGCGTGAATGATCGTTGTGATAGATCGGGCGATCCTTGCCTTGCAGTGATTTTACCGCTGCCGCCGCCCCGCCTTCAAACTGGTAATAATCGTCACTGTCCAGAATATCATGCTCGCGGTTATCCTGGTTTTGCACAATCGCATCGACCCGTGATAATTGCGTTTCCATCGCGCCGCGTGCCTTAGTGCCCTGCGCGTTTTTGCTATAGGCGTAGCTGCCCCATTCCAGATAAGCATCGCCCAGATCAGCGGCATCATTCCACAAACGTTCATCAATCATCGCTTGCAAACCAGCACCATATGCGCCGGGTTTTGCGCCAAACACACGGTACGTTTCTTCGCCCTTGGCATGTGCGGCCGCCGCAGGGTTCATATTATGCGGCTCATCGAGCTTCATCACCGCATGTGCGGCACTATCCACCAAGGCGATCAGTTGCGGGAAAGCATCGCGGAAAAAGCCCGAGATGCGCAAAGTGACATCCACACGCGGGCGATCCAGAACCGACAAGGGCAGAATTTCAAACCCCGTCACACGGCGGTTGGCACTGTCCCATTTCGGCTTGACCCCCATCAGGGCAAGGGCCTGCGCAATATCGTCGCCACCGGTGCGCATGTTGGCCGTGCCCCATGCGGTCAGCAGCATGGCACGCGGCCAGTCGCCGTGGTCTTGCAGGTGGCGTTCAATCAGCAGGTTGGCGGATTTCCACCCCAAGGCCCAAGCCGTGGGCGTAGGAACCGCGCGACTATCAACCGAGAAAAAGTTACGCCCAGTGGGCAGCACATCCAGCCGCCCGCGCGTGGGCGCACCCGATGGGGCGGGGGCAACGAACTGTCCGTTCAGGGCGGTCAGCAGGCCTTTTATTTCAGACGGGCCACAGGCTTGCACTGTTGGGCGCACTTGCGTTGTGATTCCGTCCAGAACCGCCTGGCTGAGTTCACCAATGCTTGCGTGGCCTGTGATCATCAAGCCTGCCAGCAGTTCAATCCGTTCAACCGTGTCGCCTGTGCTGCGCCAAGTATCAGATGCAACAGCCTGCAATTCTTGCGGCTTCGCGCCTGTCCATTTTGCCGCCATATCGCAATCCAAAGGGTCAAACCCCAAGCCCAGATCCTTGGCAATAGCACGTTGCAGTGACGCATCCGCACCTTTGCCTGTACCACGCGGTACGCGCACCAAAGCTTGAATAAGATCGGCTTCCAGACCCGCTTCAGGCGATTGCCCGAAAATGTGCAACCCATCACGGATTTGCGCCTCTTTCAACTCGCATAGATATTCATCCAGCTTGGCCAAATCCTGATCTTCATCATCGCCCTTCATCCCCGCATCTTCATCAAGACCGGTGACCGAGGTCAGGGCTAAAATCTCGTGTCGAATATGCTTGATGCGGCGCGGATCAACCCCCGCCGCTTCGTAATATTCATCCACCAAAGCTTCCAGATCACGCAGCGGCCCGTAGGTTTCCGCCCGTGTCATCGGGGGTGTTAAATGGTCGATAATCACCGCCGAGGTGCGCCGCTTCGCTTGCGTGCCTTCGCCCGGATCATTGACGATAAACGGGTAAATATGCGGTGTCGGCCCAAGGATCACTTCGGGCAGGCAGGTGTCTGATAGGGCCAGCGCCTTGCCCGGCAACCATTCCAGATTGCCGTGTTTGCCCATGTGGATCAGCGCGTGCGCACCGAACTGGTTGCGTAGCCAGAAATAGAACGCAAGGTAGTTGTGCGGCGGCACCAGATCGGGCGAATGGTAGGTATCTTTGGGGTCGATGTTATAGCCACGCGCGGGTTGCACGCCGACAACCACATTGCCAAAAGTGAAGATTGAAAGTGAAAAACGACCGCAATCCACCTCACCACGGGTGTAAAACGGGTCTTGTTCAGGCGCACCCCAACGGTCTTCGATGCGTTCGCGCACCTCCCACGGCAGTTGCCCGTAAGCGATCTGGTAATCCGCCATCGACATGTCCACACCGCCTGTGCGCGTGGCGCGATCGGTTAGCCAGTTGGTGGGGCCGGCCATGATCTGGTCCATCAAGGCCTTGCTGTTTTCGGGGATGTTGTGCAGGCTGTAACCTTGTTCTGCCAGCGCGTTCAGCGTGTGAACGGTACCCGCAGGTGTATCCAGCCCAACCCCGTTCGCAAGCCGCCCGTCTTTGTTGGGATAGTTCGCCAAAATAATCCCGACCTTGCGGTCAGCGGGTGCAGTATGGCGCAAAGTGGCCCAGTTTTT
>DAOUQS010000355.1 GCA_030625465.1 Amylibacter sp.
AACCGTTTGTCTGTCTGATGCATAGCCCGAGTGATCCGAAAACCATGCAAAACAATCCGGTTTATGCAAATGTCCTATTGGATATTTATGACCATCTGGAAGATCGAATTGCCGCTTGTGTCAAGGCAGGGTTGCCCAAGGACCGCATTGTGGTTGATCCGGGCATTGGTTTCGGCAAAACCCTTGATCACAATTTGCAACTGATCCGTGGTATTTCCCTGTTTCACGGGCTGGGATGCCCTGTTTTATTAGGGGTTTCACGCAAACGCTTCATCGGGGATTTAGGAAATGCGCAAGAACCTGCTGATCGGGTGTCCGGTTCTATTGCCATCGGGCTGGAAGGCTTGCGACAAGGGGTGCAATTCTTGCGGGTGCATGACATCTGGCAAACACGACAAGCGATAAATCTGTGGCAAGCCACATTGTGAGGGTAAATGGGACGTAAATATTTTGGTACAGACGGTGTGCGCGGATTGGCAAACACCCATCCTATGACGGCTGAAATGGCCCTAAAGCTGGGGGCGGCCGCCGGGCGGTATTTTCGCAGAGACAAGAAAAGCCACCGCGTGGTGATCGGCAAGGATACCCGTCGTTCCAGTTATATGATTGAAGCGGCTTTAACCGCCGGTTTTGCCTCTACCGGGATGGAGGTTTTTTTGCTGGGCCCGGTGCCCACCCCCGCTGTGGGAATGCTTTCGCGATCAATGCGCGCGGATGTGGGGGTAATGATTTCCGCCTCGCATAATCCGTACCATGATAATGGCATCAAGTTTTTCGGGCCAGACGGCTATAAGCTGTCCAATGATGCGGAAATAGAAATAGAACAGCTGGTTGACGGCACAATAAAACTGGCGGCCCCTGAAAATATTGGCCGCGTGCAACGTATTGATGACGGTTTGGGTCGTTATATGGAGTTTGCAAAAACAACCTTTCCCCGTGGCCGTTTGCTGGAGGGTATGAAGGTTGTTATCGATTGTGCCAATGGTGCGGCTTATAAAGCGGCCCCGACTGTGTTGTGGGAACTGGGTGCCGATGTGATCCCTGTGGGTGTTACGCCTGACGGGTTTAATATTAACGAAGGTTGCGGCTCGACCAGTCCGCAAGCGGCAGCACAGGCGGTGATACAGCATAAGGCGGATGTGGGGATCTGTCTGGATGGTGATGCCGACCGTATTATAATGATTGATGAAAACGGTGCTGTGGCGGATGGCGACCAGATTATGGGACTGATCGCCGGGCGCTGGTGTGATCAAGGCGCGTTGGCACATGACACGCTTGTGGCCACAGTGATGTCCAATATGGGCCTAGAGAAACACCTTGGAAGGCGCGGAATCAGGCTTTTACGCACCGATGTTGGCGACCGTCATGTGGTGCAGGCGATGCGCAAGGGCCGGTATAATCTGGGTGGTGAGCAATCCGGCCATATCGTGATGAGCGATTATGTCACGACCGGTGACGGCTTGATCGCGGGTTTGCAGTTTTTGAATGCGATGATGGAAAGTAATCAACCCGCAAGTGCCTTGGCGCATGTGTTCACACCTTATCCGCAGCTTTTGGAAAACATCCGTTACACGGATACCGACCCGTTGGAAGCGGCCAGCGTAAAGGCCGCGATTGCAGAGGGTGAAGCGGCATTGCAGGCCAATGGCCGTTTGTTGATCCGCAAGTCCGGCACCGAACCGTTGGTGCGTGTGATGGGCGAATGTGAAGATGCCGGATTATTAAGGCGTGTTGTGGGTGACATTGCAGAGGCTGTAAAAGCCGCAGCTTAACGCCGTTTATATTGGCTGATACCCAAGCCCAGCAGGATTAATGCAAGCGCGCTTAGGAAACTTTCCGGCAAGGCCTCATTCATGAAGGTCATGCTGAAGATGATTGCCCATATGGGAACCTGATAGTTCACCAAGCTCATGAAACTGGGGCCTGCTTTGTTG
>DAOUQS010000249.1 GCA_030625465.1 Amylibacter sp.
AAGCATGTTCAGCGGAGAAGCCTTCGGCGAAGGAGCACTGGATGCATCACGGGCATTCGGGACAACTTTGGCTGATGTGGACTATAAGGATTATTACTATGCCGCAGCTGCGGGATGGGGCGGATTGCCACCACAGCACGCCCAATATACGCCATCTGTAGTGGAGCAGGGCTCAGCGGCAAAATGCCAGACGATCGCATTCCCCAAGCCCAATCTGGATTTTGAAAACGGGGGGTTCTTTTCGCTGACCACCTACAACGCTGAATCCTGGATTGCCGAAGACAATTTCTATATTGACCACGAGGATATGCTGGATAATGGCGATGGAACCTTGAGTATTGATTTCAACTGCGACACATCCCATTCGGTAACGGTTGGCCAAGGTTGGAATGGTACTTTCAGATTTTACAAGCCGGTAGATACCAATGAAACGGTCGATTTTGTGAACAACCTTATGACAATTGGTGTTCAAATGAAGTAAACTTCGGATCTATCTGGTCGATTTGCTACTTAATTGTGGCAGGTCGACCATTCCGATTATTCCCTAATAATAACAACTGAGAGATAAAAACATGAGTGGGCTAGATATTTTTGCTTGGATTGTGCTGATCGTAATGATCGCAACAGTTCTGATCGGTTTCATTGCTCTGGCAAAGCTGCCGGGCAAGATTGCTTTGGATCGCGGACATCCGCAGGCCGAGGCGGTCAATGTTGCTGGATGGCTGGGCGCGCTTGCGCTGGGTGTGTTTTGGCCGCTGGCCATGGTCTGGGCCTTTACCCACTCACCGGAACCAACGGATGTGACCGCAGAGTCTGCTGATAAGGAGACAGCCAAATGATTGTTTTTCTAACTCTTGTCTATGTTGCGGTGCTGTTTGTTTTGATCAAAATGAAGGTGCTGCCGAATACCACAATGACTTGGCTGTCCACAATCGTCTGGATTGTCGTTCTATTCACATTTCTATTCATCCCGATGCAATGGGGGGCGCCTGCAGGGCCGGCACGGGTAATAACCCGCGCGGTTCAGATCGTGCCGAATGTTGCCGGGACAGTGGTTGAAATTGCGGTACGCCAGAACGTTCCGCTGAAAGAGGGCGACCTTCTTTTCAAGATAGATCCGGAGCCCTTTGAAATCGGGGTGGAACTGGCCGAGGCATCATTGATACGGGTCAACGCGCAAGCATTACAGGACAAAGATGCCCTGGCAAATGCCCGCGCACAGGTAAAACAGGCCGAGGCCGTGCAGATCTTGGCGCAGGCGCGTTATGACGATGACGCACAGTTGGTGCAAAGCGGCACGATATCCGAGAACCGCCTGCAACAACGTGAAACCGATCTTGATAGATCCAATGCAGCGGTTGATCAGACCCGAACAGCTGTGTCGCGGGCTTTGATCGAATTGGGCGCTGTCACCAAAGACGGAGTTGCGGCTAAAGTAGCCGAGGCGCGGGCCCGGCTGAACCAAGCCAAATGGAACCTTGCGCAAACCGAAGTGCGTGCGCCGGGGGACGGTTTTGTTACCAACCTTGCATTGGCAACGGGGCAACGGGTAGTCACCCTCCCATTAGCGCCGTCGATGCTGTTTGTTGACACATCTGAAAAAATCCTGGTTGCGGAAATCCACCAGATTTACCTGCGCCACGTGGAACCGGGCCAGATGGTAGAGATTGCAATGAAAATACGCCCCGGCGAGATTTTGTCCGGTACGGTGGAGACAATCATCAATCTGACAGCACGGGGACAGGCAATGGTGGCAGGCAGCATAGCCCCCACCGGAACTATCCAGCCAGAGCCGTTCTTTGTACGCATCAAGCTGGATGATACGGTTGATACTGATCTGCTGTTGCCAGGTGTGGTGGGAAGTGTAGCGATCTATACAGAAAATGTTGCTGCAACCCATGTTATCCGCAGGGTGATGCTTCGTATGGAAAGTATTCTGAACTATCTGAATCCGGCGCTGTAATTAGCCTGATTTGACGGGGGTTTCCACAATGGAATCCCCCGTTATAGACTTGCGCTGGCTGTGAAAGGCTTTCGCCCAATTCTTTATTGAACCACTAATCCGAAGACGTTTTGTAAGAAGAACAGGCCGAAAAAGCAGATGATGCATGCGGCCACCGGGGTGACGACCCATCCCATAACGATCTTGCCCAATACCGACCAGCGGATGCCGGCAGCACCTTGCAGCATCGAGATGCCCACAACGGCCCCGACGACGGCTTGTGAACTGGAAACCGGAACCAAGGGAATTGTGGGCAGGCCATTGCCGGCTAGCCATGCTTCCAGCCCGCGTGACGCGAACATGAACAAGACGATAGAGTGGGATATGACCGCGATTAGGGCGGCGTTGGCCGACAGGCGACCAAGATTGTTACCCACGGTCATCATTACGCGTTTCGAATAAGTGAAAACACCCAGTGCAATGGCCAGACCACCAAGCAGGAATAGCTGCTGGGTGGATGAGAAAATATAATTCCCAACCTGTAGATCAGGTAGCGGCTCGCCCGGGATGAACACGCCGATTACGTTGGCGATGTTGTTGGCACCCAGTGAATAAGCCCCCAATGCGCCTGCGATGATCAGTGCAACCCGAGTGTAGGCATCGGCCATGATCATGTGGATCTTGATCCGTTTGCTGGCGAACCTATGCAGCTTGAAAAGCGTTACTGCGATGGCGGCAGACAACAACGGGCAGATCAGCCATGTGCTAAGGATTTTGGTCAATGTGGCAGTGTCGGTGGGGTTGCCCGAAAACAGGTTCCAGCCAATGATCGCCCCGACGATGGCCTGTGATGTGGAGACAGGTAAACCGGATTTGGTCATGGAATACACGGCCAAAGCGGCTGAAAGTGCCGTCATAAACGCGCCGGGCAGGGCGGTTATGGCGCCAAGTTTGCCAAGCGTGTGGGTTGTCCCGCCGCCAGAAACAAGTGCACCAAGGATGATGAATACGGCGCATATAATGGCGGCAGTACGCCATTTGACCATTTTTGTGCCAACGGCAGTGCCGAATACATTTGCGGCATCATTGGCACCCAGTGCCCAGCCAAGAAATAACCCGCTGGACAGGAATATCAGTGTAAGAGGATCCATGATTTTTACACAAGCCG
>DAOUQS010000153.1 GCA_030625465.1 Amylibacter sp.
CACCGGCAAAGACGTGCCAATGCCCTATGCCGCCAACCTTGAAAAGCTTGCACTTGTGACCACGGACGAAGTAATCGCCGCCGTCAAACAAGTCACGTATCGTTAGGAGAATACTGATATGGCAATCCAAATCCTGATGCCCGCCCTATCACCCACGATGGAAGAAGGCACGCTTGCCAAATGGCTGGTCAAAGAGGGCGATAGCGTTCAATCGGGCGACCTGTTGGCCGAGATCGAAACCGACAAAGCCACGATGGAATTCGAAGCCGCCGACGAAGGTATTATCGGTAAAATTCTGGTCGCCGAAGGCACCGAAGGTGTTGCCGTAAACGCGCCCATCGCCGTACTGTTGGAAGACGGCGAAGATGCCAGCGCGATGGAAAACATCACCGATGCGGCACCCGCGCCCAAAGTGGCTGAGATAGCCGAAGACAAAGCCACAACAACGCCCCCCGCAACAACCGCCGCCCCTGCCAAATCAGGTGATCGCGTCTTCGCAACCCCGCTGGCCCGCCGCATTGCCGCAGACAAAGGCATAGATATTGCAAACGTCACAGGCTCCGGCCCGCATGGTCGCGTTATCAAGTCAGATCTTGAAGCCACGCCCGCCAAAGCAGCCGCCCCTGCGCCTGCAAAAACTGCAATCGCATCCTCGGCGACATCCGACAGCGTCAAAGCCATGTACCAAGACCGCGCATATGAAGAAATTCCGCTAAACGGCATGCGCAAAATCATCGCCGCACGCCTGACCGAAGCCAAACAAACCATCCCGCATTTCTACCTGCGCCGCTCAATCCATCTGGATCGCTTGATGGAAGCCCGCAAAGAAATGAATGCGGCGTTAGAGGCAGATGGCATCAAATTATCGATCAATGATTTCATCATCAAAGCCTGCGCCAAAGCCCTGCAAGACGTGCCAGATTGCAATGCCGTTTGGGCCGAAGACCGCATTTTGAAACTGGAACCATCCGACGTGGCCGTAGCTGTCGCCATTGAAGGCGGTCTGTTCACCCCCGTCTTGCGCGATTCAGATAAAAAATCAATTTCTGAATTATCCAAAGAAATGAAAGACTTGGCAGGCCGCGCCCGCGACAAAAAACTAGCCCCACATGAATACCAGGGCGGCAGTTTCGCCATTTCCAATCTTGGCATGATGGGCATCGAAAACTTCGATGCCGTGATCAACCCGCCCCACGGCTCAATTCTGGCCGTTGGTGCAGGCATGAAAAAACCGGTAATAGCCGACGACGGCAGCGTCAAAACCGCCACTGTGATGTCAGTCACCCTGTCGGTTGACCACCGCGTTATCGACGGCGCATTAGGGGCACAATTCCTGGCCCGCGTTGCCCTTTATCTGGAAAACCCGCTGGCGATGTTTGCTTAACAAACAAAAAGCCCCGAAGCACGACGCTTCGGGGCTTTAAAATTAATGCGCGATTATCTTTATTCCGCCAAAATTTGATCCATAGATTGCGAAGGCTGCGAACATCCCGCCTCGCCCACAATCTTTGCAGGAACCCCGGCCACAGTCTTGCAAGGCGGCACTTCTTGCAGCACCACGGAACCCGCAGCAATACGGCTGCAATAGCCCACTGTGATATCCCCTAACACCTTGGCGCCAGCACCGATCAAAACACCGTTTTCAATGTTCGGATGGCGAATGATATCGCCCTTACCGGTCCCGCCCAAAGTCACCGAGTGCAGCATGGAAACGTTATCCCCCACACGCGCGGTTTCCCCGATCACAATCGAATGGGCATGGTCGATCATTATACCTTTTCCCAATGTTGCAGCCGGATGAATATCCACACCAAAGGCTTCCGAGCTACGCATTTGCATGAAATACGCCATTTCCTCGCGGCCCGCTTTCCACAGCCAATGGGCGACACGGTAAGCTTGCAATGCTTGAAACCCTTTGAAAAACAACAAGGGCTGCAACGGGCTGTGGCATGCCGGATCACGTTCCATAACGGCCGTAATATCAGCGCGCGCATCCCCCCCTAAAGACGGGTCGTCAGCATATGCGCTATCGACAATTTCCCGCAATATTTGCGGGGTCATTTCGTCACTGGATAACTTTAATGAAATCCTGTAACCCAATGTTTTTTCAAAACTATTGTGATGCAATATGCTGGAATGAACCATGCCTGCCATCACCGGTTCACGCTCTGCCAAATCCTTGGCGTCACTTCTGATACGTTCCCATACCGGGTCGATTTCGCTTAGGTTTTCTGCTGTCCGAGTCATGATAGACCCCTATCTTTATTACGCGTTACTTCAATGTAATATAGAATTGACAGGGTCAACACAAATCAGTTTTAGTTACACCCATTATGACAAATACTGAACTGACACAGTTTTCAAAGCGCCTGCACGCGATAATTGCGGATCTAGAGTCTGCGGACGCGGCAACATCGGACAACCGCGCAGCTGTAATGCTGGACCAGACCTCTGTAGGTCGTCTGTCGCGTATGGACGCCATGCAACAACAAGCGATGGCCAATGCGACCAGTCAAAGACGCAAAATCGAGATCACCCAGACAAAAGCGGCGCTTCAACGCATTAAGGACGATGAATTCGGCTATTGTGTTGAATGCGGTGAAGACATCGCGCCAAAACGCCTGAACCATAATCCGGCGATTGCAACCTGCATTACCTGCGCACGCGGTTAACAATCGGCCCGCGCAGAACACGTTCAAAAATAATACGTAGACAGTCAGCGTAGTTTTTATTTGACAGAAACGGTTCCGGCAATAGCGCCAAACCATGACAAGCGGATGCCAGATGACCGCTGCCCAGCGCCACATGATTTGCCCCCATGCGCTTGCGGTATTTATCTGCCGCATGTGCATTGTCAAAAATCCTGTCACACAAATCCGCTCTGTCTTCGCGCTTAACCCCTAGCAAAACGCGGGCCAATGTCACGACGTCACTGTGCAACAATGCCCGCATCCTAAACTGCGGCAGGCGGGGTCATAATTGCCAGATGAATACAAATCCGGACGGCCCCGTCAATAAAATCAAGCCCGCCCTCTTGCGCTATCCGTAAAGGCGTATCCTCATAATAGGCCTGCGGTTTACTGGTCGCCCTGATGTGACTGGAATTCAGGGCTGTGTTCAACGCGGTTCCATAACGTGACTGCGATGTTTCAATCCCGATACGAAAAGCAGGCGGGCCACTAATGGCTTGAATAACGCGTCCTGAAACGCCGTAGACCACTGTATCCGTTGGAATAAATGCCGACGTCTGGTTTGATGCCCCGGGCGTAATGATATGATCAAACTCTATGGTTTGAACAACAATCGATCCTAGATTTTCGTCAACGCTCAAGGCGCTATAATCCCAGCTCACCCCGTCAAAACGCAGGTCAGAGCCTTCATCCAGCACCCACGCACTCCACCCGTCTTGTGCAGGTGCAAAAATCCAGCCACCATTGCCAAACAAGGCAATGGCCGTATCCTGCCCGACCCATGCGCCACCGGCCCCTGCGGGCACGATGTAGGATTGCCCGTCAACAGGCACAGCAGGCACGGCCTGGCTGCGCGACTGCACCCGTAATTGTGCAAATGCATCCAGCTTGGCTAAAGCCTCGTTTACGGTCACATGCTTTTGCGCTTGTGCCGCTTCCAGTAATGGTAATTTAAATTGATATGTTTCAGACATTTATCATCATCCTGTTATATGGTCCAATTCCGTATCTTTGCGATATTTGCGCTATTTCAACGCTTACGCTGCCACTGGCCCCATCAAGGGCAATGTCACCGGCGCTATAGGTCCAGGCCGGGCTTGCGGTTTCCAGTTGTCGTAATAAATTCGGGCCGTCCAGAACCCGTAAATGATAACGCTCGGCATCCTCACCCAAGGGCACCTCAAGCGATTGCCAGCTATCCCCGTCAATACGGGTTCGCCGGATCCAGCTACATATCACCCCGCCCGCACCATCGGGCTTATTGCGCAAATGCACCGGCGTAAAAGGCCGCAACCCCACGCCATCAAAACTATGCGCAACTTGCGTATATGTATCATCAGAAACCGACTTGTTCGCAGGCCCGACACGGTAATTGCGCATAAGGCCACGCGCATTGGCGGCAAGCTCTATCTGTTCAACCCCGACACCCAGAACAACAATTTCCGCACCTACGGGCCATGTGTCCGGGATCAGCCATTCAGTACCCACCTGCCCGCGCAACAATCCAGACAACCGATAAGACCCGTCGCCTTGCAGCTCTGCACTGCTAAACTGGAAAACCTCCCAGTCACCGGACCCATTTCGGATCGCCGCCGCATTTGCCCCGTTCAAAACATCCAGCGCAGGCTGTGCCTGCACATCGCCGGAAAACCAAACCAAGACCCCATCGCCACGGTCCCAGCGCCCGGGTGCTGCGCGCGCCATTGCACCCAGCGTGATCCCGAACACAGCCGGCGTTTCCGCGCGTTTATTCAAACTGAAACCATCCAAACCGCTCGCGCTGTAAACCGCTACCCCATTACCCCACGGCTCTGCGGTTGCCGCAAAATGCGGCGCATGTTCCACCTCATCACCGATCAGTAACGGCAGATCAAGAAACCCAAAATGCGGTACTGCTTCAACCGTAACCGCAGCCGCTTCGCGCGCCGCAACATTCCCCGTCAAAGCATCAAATACACCACGCTCCACACGCACCCCTTCAAACAATCGCACCCCGAAATCCTCTATGCGATCAATGCGATATGTATGCGGGCTATCCCCGATAGTCACAAAATCCCCCAGCGCCAGATCCAGATATGATGGCGGCAAAGCAAACTTGACCCCGTCACGCGCGGCACGGGCCTCTGCAAACAAACGGTTCGCAATATTTTGCCCGAACCCGCGTTCAATAACCAAAGGCAGTTGCAACCCAGAGCTCGCTTGCGCAGTGTCCCCTGTAAACCGCGCCTCGACCGAGGCCGCTTCATAATGTTGGCTTTGATCCCAGAACTGCACACGCAAACGCCCCACACGTTCCGCATCCGGTGCGCGCAGCTTGCTTAGAACATCATCCTGATCCGCCACCACCGCCAATCCGGCTTCATCCAGATGCACCGCATCATCCGCATTACGTGATTTGAAAACCAGCACACCGCCATCTTCATAACTGCTAAAGCCGTAAGCCATCATCAACGTCTGTAAACTTTGCCG
>DAOUQS010000287.1 GCA_030625465.1 Amylibacter sp.
TGATGGAAATGGGCGGACGTCCCGTGACCTTGCTGGACGGCGATATGGTGCGTAAAAACCTGTCATCCGAGCTGGGTTTTTCCAAAGAACACCGCGATCTGAACATCCGGCGCATCGGTTATGTCGCGTCCGAGATCACCAAGAACGGCGGCATCGCAATTTGTGCACCAATCGCACCCTATGCCACAACGCGCCGCGCGGTGCGTGAAGACATCGAACAGTTCGGCGCCTTTATCGAAGTGCATGTCGCTACTTCCATTGAAGAATGCGAACGCCGTGACCGCAAGGGCCTGTATAAACTGGCACGCGCTGGTAAAATCAAGGAATTCACAGGTATTTCAGACCCTTATCAAGTGCCTGAAAACCCTGAAATCATCTTGGAAACCGAAAACGTCGAGGTTGATAACTGTGCACATCAGGTGATTTTGATGCTGGAAAGCATGGGATTGATCAAAGGTTAACACCTTTAAACACCATCATTACAAGCGAGCCGTTCCAGTCAGGGCGGCTCGTTTTTTATTTAATGCACACTCACCGGCACAAAGTCATTGGTGCGCGCCACGGCAAATGCCAGTTCGCGGTCTTTGACCAAGGCCAAGCGTTCACCATCTTCGGAATGGATGGCATAGACGGTTTCATAACCTTCGGTTTCCGCGCGCATATCTTCCGGCAAATCCGCCTGTGCAACGGTGCGCACATAAACTCTGCGTTCGATGCCATGCTTGGCAAAATCAAATTTCGTATCCATTGAAAGCCTCTATTTCTTTTTTATCGTTATGGTTTGAACAACGGCATCGGGCACCGAGCGTTGCAAATCCACATGCAGCAAACCGTTTTCCATAGATGCACCTGCCACTTCAACCCCGTCAGCCAGAACAAAGCTGCGCTGAAACTGGCGCGCCGCTATTCCGCGATGCAGAAATATGCGCGCGTCACTGTCATCAACCTGACGCCCACGGATCACCAGCTGCGCATTTTCCAGCGTAATCGACAGGTCTTCTTCGCTAAAACCCGCAACGGCCAGCGTAATGCGGTAGGTGTTATCGGCACTTTGTTCAATGTTATAAGGCGGATAGCCTTCGTTGCCTGACTTGGCCGTGCGTTCCACAAGACGGTCCAGCTGTTCAAATCCCAATAGAAAAGGATGCGCGGCAAAAGATATTTTCGTCATTGGTATAGCCCTTTAAAAGCGACTGTTCCGGCCCCGGATTTGGCGACCTTATGTTTAATATGGGGGCTTTCGGCAGAATTCTCAAGAGGCAATGGAAACAAGGCTTTGTGCCAGCCCGTTTTGGCCGTATAACGGGGCAACGCAGCATAATAGGCAGCTTACAACCATGACAGATAAATTAGGCAGAATGGATCATACAGAGGTTCTGAATGCGGAACTTGTGCAGATGCAGCAAGAACATCGCGATCTGGACGACGCGATCGAGGCCCTGCACGACCGTGTGCGCCCCGATATTTTGCTGCTGCAACGCTTAAAGCGCAAAAAACTGCTGCTTAGGGATAAAATTCAACGTCTGGAAGATGATATTTTACCGGATATTATTGCCTAAAGCCCCGCTTTCGGTCTATATCCGCTTTTTGAAGATGCACAAAGGCGCATAAATCATGGCAGATATAAAAGTCGGCATTATCATGGGCAGCCAGTCGGACTGGCCAACAATGAAAGAAGCCGCCACTATTTTGGATGAACTGGGCGTTCCTTATGAAACCAAGATTGTATCCGCGCACCGCACCCCTGACCGGTTGTGGGCTTACGGCAAATCGGCCACCACGCGCGGTTTGCAGGTAATCATTGCAGGTGCCGGCGGGGCCGCACATTTACCCGGCATGATGGCGTCAAAAACCCGCGTGCCGGTTTTGGGTGTGCCGATCCAAACCCGCGCCCTGTCGGGTGTTGATAGTCTTTATTCCATCGTGCAAATGCCCAAGGGTTTCCCGGTTGGCACAATGGCCATTGGTGCCGCAGGTGCGGCCAATGCGGGCCTGATGGCTGCCGCAATTCTGGCCAATGGTGATGCTGATCTGGCCACACGGCTGGATGCATGGCGCGAAGCCCTGTCAGCGTCGATCAAAGACGAGCCAACAGATGACTGACGCTTTAGCGCAAGGTGCCACTATCGGCATTCTGGGCGGTGGCCAGTTGGGCCGCATGCTATCGGTCGCGGCATCGCGCCTTGGCTTTAAATGCCATATATTTGAACCGGGTGCCAACCCGCCTGCGGGCCAGGTGGCTGACGCGGTGACAACAGCACCCTATGCCGATCTGGATGCGCTAGCCGCTTTTGCCAAAAGCGTTGATGTCGTAACATTCGAGTTTGAAAATATCCCCGCCGAGGCACTGGACGCGGTGGAAAAACTGCGCCCTGTTTTACCTGCGCGCAACGCCTTGGCGACCAGCCAGGACCGCATTACCGAAAAAGCCTTTCTGTCTGGTTTAGGTCTGAATGTAGCACCCTACGCCAATGTGGAAACCGCCGCTGATTTGATGGCAGCCGTTGCATCCGTTGGCACGCCGTCCATCCTGAAAACCCGCCGTTTCGGCTATGACGGCAAAGGCCAGTCTAGGTTGAAAACACCCGAAGACGCCGCC
>DAOUQS010000361.1 GCA_030625465.1 Amylibacter sp.
AAGTAGATTCCGGGCAAAAGTATATCTGCGCCATAAAAGGTGCATGCGCTGGCGGCGGCTATGAGCTGGCACTGGCCTGCAACCATATCATGCTGACCAACGACAGCAATTCGGCGGTATCACTACCCGAAGTACCTTTGCTGGCCGTGCTACCCGGAACCGGTGGCCTGACACGCATCACCGACAAGCGTAAAATGCGGCGCGATCTGGCGGACGTGTTTTGTTCTTTGGAAGAGGGCGTTAAAGGCAAGCGTGCAAAGGACTGGAACCTTGTTGACGAAGTGGTACCCAACTCGAAATTCGATGCGACAGTGCAGGAGCGCGCAAAAGAATTTGCACGCGAATCCAGCAGGCCGTCCGACGCAAAAGGCGTTGAATTGACCCCGCTTGCCAGAAGCTTTGCCGAAGACGGTTCTGTATCTTATTCCACAATCGAGGTTACTACCGATCGCACCAACAAGCGCGTGACAATCACAATCTCGGGGCCGGACAGTGCCGCACCTACCTCAATGGACGCATTCCAGGCACAAGGTGCAGACGCCTATATGTTGCGCATGGCCCGCGAGCTGGATGACGCGATATTGCACCTGCGGCTGAATGAAATGGAACTGGGATTGATCGTGTTCAAAACACAGGGCGACCCCGTTACAATGCAGGCCCACGAAGACCTTCTGCTGGCCAACAAAGACCATTGGCTGGCCAATGAGGTTTTGCACTACTGGAAACGCATTCTAAAACGCATCGACATGACATCACGCTCGCTTGTGGCCCTTGTTGAACACGGATCTTGCTATACCGGCGTGCTTGCCGAACTGCTGTTCGCGGTTGATCGCAGCTATATGATGGAAGACGCGTTTGACGGTGATAACCGCCAAATTTGCGCCATCACCCTGTCGGCATCAAACTTCGGGCAATACCCGATGAGCAATAATCTGACCCGTCTGGAAACCCGTTTTCTGGGCACCCCCGATGTCGTCAACACACTTAAAGGTGAAGTAGGCCAAGCATTAGAGGCCGCAGCGGCCACGACCCACGGACTGGTTACATATGCGCTTGATGATATCGACTGGGATGACGAAATCAGGATTTTCATGGAAGAACGCGCCAGTTTTTCACCCGATGCAATGACCGCAATGGAAGCAAACCTGCGCTTTCCCGGGCCTGAAACCATGGAAACCCGCATATTCGGCCGCCTAACAGCATGGCAAAACTGGGTCTTCCAGCGCCCGAACGCTGTTGGCGAAGGCGGCGCATTACAAAGCTACGGCACTGGACGCCGTGGAAAATACAATATGGAACGCGTTTAACCACGCACGATAAGGGAAATTAAAATGAATGATCTAATCAACGTCAGCTATGACACACAAATCCCCAACAATGTTGGTCTGTCTTCGGATAAACGCGTTCTGAAAGCACTGGAAAAATGGCACCCGGGCTACATCAGCTGGTGGAATGACCTGATCCCGGATAATTTTCAGAAAAGCGATATATACCTGCGCACAGCTGTCAGTGTGGACCCGAAAGGCTGGGCCAAGTTTGATTATGTCAAAATGCCCGAATATCGCTGGGGTATTCTTCTGGCTCCTGCGGTTGAAGATCGCAAAATTCCCTTTGGCGAACATGCAGGCGAACCAGCCTGGCAGGAAGTTCCCGGCGAATACCGTTCAATGCTGCGCCGCCTGATCGTTATTCAGGGCGATACCGAACCCGCTTCGGTTGAACAACAACGCTTTTTGGGCATTACCGCCCCGTCATTATATGACTTGCGCAACCTGTTTCAGGTCAACGTGGAAGAAGGCCGCCACCTTTGGGCGATGGTTTATCTTTTGCACAAATATTTCG
>DAOUQS010000419.1 GCA_030625465.1 Amylibacter sp.
GCTTTTTCAGGCTTCAGCCAAGGATACGCATCTTCCTGCCAGACATCCATCGGCCCGCCAAGAACCCAAAGCCCGTCATACACACCCAGATCATCGGGCAATGCTTCACCCTTATCCAGCTCAACCGTGTCCCAGCTGTGACCATCTTCAGCCAAAAAATGGCGTAGAATTCCCGGATGTTCTTTATCGGCATGTTGCAGAACCAGTAAATGCATGTGCGACCCCCTTTGTTGACTGTTACAAAATCATCTTACATATCGTTTGGCAAGATTGCTGCCCGACCATGCAAATAATGTCCAGCATAAAACCGGGTGGGGTAAAGGTTTGCGCGCCATTAACCGTGCGCTTATAGTTTGTATCGCTTTTCAGCCTTGAAATATTCATCAAAGCCGATACGGCTTTTAACCTCGTCGAAAGGCATTAAATCCTTGGGCGAGGCCGTGCCCGATTTTAGCTCGGCAAGCGCATCAGTCATCGCTTTCATCGCGGCTGCAATTAAAGTGATCGGATAGGCTGCGACCTTGAAACCGATCTCTTGCAGCACTTCAGGTGCTAGATTGGGCGTCAGACCACCTTCGATGATATTTGCCATCTTTGGGCCCGGCAGATCGGTGCAAATCGCCCGCATTTCCGCTTCGGTGCGCGGGGCTTCCACAAACAAAATATCTGCACCCAGTTCATGGAACAGTGCCGCCCGTTCAATGGCTTCGGACAGGCCGTGGTCATGGCGCGCATCGGTTCTGGCAAGGATCAAAATATCCTGTCCCGCATCGCGCAATTCGGCGCGCGCATCCACGGCCGCCTGAATACGCTCTTTTGCCTGTTCACGGCTGACAACCGCTTTGCCCGCCGTATGGCCACAGCGTTTCGGGGCCAGCTGGTCTTCGATCATAATCGCGGCAAAACCGGCTTGGGAAAACCCTTTCACCGTGCGCTTGACATTCATCGCATTCCCGTAGCCCGTATCACCGTCGCCAATAACAGGGATATTCACAGCATTACAGATGTTACGGCCCTGATCGACAATTTCAGCGTAAGACATCAACCCGGTATCAGGCAGGCCAAGACGGGCGGCAGACGCGGCAAACCCCGACATGAAACTTAATGGAAAACCTTCTTGTTCGATCAGCTTTGCAGACAGCGGATCAAAACAGCAAGGCATCACGATAATATTGT
>DAOUQS010000068.1 GCA_030625465.1 Amylibacter sp.
TAAGTATCTGCCGCACGGGTCAGTGACAGACGGGCGGTTTCAAGGTGCTCTTTCATCATATTCGCGGCGCGTTCCGGTTCACGGTTGCGGATGGCTTCCAGTATTCGGCGGTGTTGGGTGTTGTATTGCGCGATTATTCGATCGCCAAGTGTAAGGTGGCGCATTCTTGTCCACTCATCCTGACTGCGCACGGATGTTATCTGGTCGATGATCCAGATTAGCAGGCTGTTGCGGGTGGATTGTGCAAGCATCCGGTGAAAGTCGGTGTCGGCCTCGGAAAAACCTGCCGCGTTATCGTGGCATTGGTCCATCTTGTCGCAAAGCGCTTCCAACTGATCAAAATCACTGCGCCGCCCGTTCATAACCGCAAGACGGCATATATGGGGTTCCAGTGCGAACCGTGTGTCCATCAATTCCAACGGGCTTGCATGTTCGATTGAATACGGGATCTGAACCGCTTGCGGCTGAACAACATAAGTGCCGCTACCGCGCCGTATTTCCACCAGATTTTCTGCGGATAACATGTTCAAAGCTTCGCGCACTGTACCGCGCGCAACCTTATAAGTTTCCGCCAAAACCCGTTCTGATGACAAACGATCATGCATTTGCAGTGTGCCGTCTGATATATCGCGCCGGATCAAAGCGGCAATGCTGGATGCGCCATTTTTAGGTTTTGATGTCACAGAAATCTCCCATTTAATCCAATACTATACCAATTATAAGCAAAAGATAGTCCAAAGTGAATAATTGGCACAGAAAAAGGTTGATTTCTGGTGATTCCTGAACAATCCTGAAAGCCTAGCGAAAAGAGATTCTATCTTTTTGCATGGGAGCAAGGATAAACGAATGGCTTTTCCGACACATGCTGACTTTCTGATTATTGGTGCAGGTATCCATGGCTTGTCCACGGCGTGGCGTTTGGCTGACCGCCTGATTGAAAAAGGCGAGACGGTAGAGGGCCGCATTATCGTGCTGGAAAAATCCGGCATTGCTGCGGGGGCGTCGGGTATTGCCTGTGGTGTTGTGCGTAACAACTATTTCCAACCTGCAATGCGACGCCTGATGGCACATTCCGTAGGTGTCTGGGAAAGTGACCCCGAAGGGCTAAGTTATCATCCTGTCGGCTATATGCAAATTTCCTGCGAGTCGATGCGCGAAGATGTGGCTTCTATCTATGAACAACAGCAAGCGATCGGGTATGAAAGCTCGTTCATCGAGGGTGCAAAAGCCTCTGACGCTTATATGCGCAATATGTTTGATGACTGGCAGGCCAAAGGTATCACATCGGTCTTGCATGAAAAGCGCGGCGGTTATTCTAACAACACCAAAACTATGTACGGCCTTGCCAAGAAGGTTGAAGATCGCGGTGTGCGGATAATCACCGGTGTGGAAGTGAAGGGGCTGAATAGCGAAAGCGGCTCTGACAGCATCGCATCGGTAGATACCACCAAAGGTACAATCAGCTGCGATAAGTTGATCGTGGCACCCGGGCCATGGGCGCGGGATTTCTGGCAGATGCTGGGGATGCCAAGCCAGATCACGGTTAAAGGTGCTGACGGCGTGTCGCATGATGGTATTGATATGTGGCGGTTCTGGCAGTTGGAAGAAGGCGTTTTGCGCCTGCCACCTGAAGTTTTACAAACCAATGATGGCAAAGTGCCGCCGGTGATCCATGTGGACACGGACGCACCGTTGATGTCGGATGTTGATGGTTCGCTGATCACTGATGAAATGTGGGGCATCTATTACAAACCCGACTGGCATTTCGGCGGCATTCAGGGCGGGGCATCACCCTATAAGGTGGAAACGCCTGTTAATAAGGTTGCGATCGACCCTTACGGGCCGTCATCGCCGGAATTTGTGGCCTCGGATGAATTTGCCCATATGTGGGTTTCCGCTTTGGCACATTGCCATAAGCGTTTTGAAGGCAGCATGCCGAAATACCACCGTGAGGCATCCGGCGGGATCGGGTGCTTTACCGCTGACAGTTTCCCGGTTTTTGACCACTTTTGCGGCAATACTACATTGATTGCAGACAGCAATCATGGCTGGAAAATGCTGGGGGTTGGGCATTTAATTGCGGATGAGGTGTTGGGCGAGCCGCAGGAATTACTGGAACCGTTCCGCTTTGATCGCTTTGAAAAAGGCAATCTGCATCCGGTTTCCAACAGCCCGTACCCATGGAGCTGAATTTATTGACGGGGGCGGACGCGCCCCGAACTGAACTGAATATAAAGGGAGATAATAATGGCTGAAACTGATCTGGAACGCTTTGTCGAAGCACCGGGGCGTGCTGAAAAAATCAAGGAAGTTCGCAAAATGATTGATGCGATGGGGATCGAATATCTCTATCTGCAATTCGTCTCTGTAACCGGCAAGATCATGGGGAAAGGTATTCCTTCGGACCATTGGGAAACCGTTGCGACGAAAGGGTTTCAGCTGGTTTATGGTGCCACAGTGAACCTGTTTACAGATCGTTCCGGCAATTATCTGGGCTACGGGCCAGAGTCGGCGGAACTGGTGGGCATTCCGGAACCTGAAACATTCATGCAACTGCCATGGGCCAAGGAAATAGGCCGTTTCTATTGCACACTTTTCCGCAACCGCGAAGAAAAGGAAAATCCGGGCGGTTTTCTGACCGCTGATTCCCGTGGCAACCTGCGCCGTATGCATGAAGAGTTTAAGGCCAAGCATGGCCGCAGCCTGCGTGTGGGAACCGAGCCGGAAATGATGTGGCTGAAGTTTGATGAAAACGGCAAGCCGCGCGATGGTTATTCCAAGCCGTATTGCTATCACATCGACCAGTTTGAAAGCCTGCGCCCTGTATCCATGCAGGTGATCCGCTATTGCCGTGCGATGGGTCTGGATATGATCCAGGGCGATCATGAAGATGCGCCGGGACAATTGGAACTGAACTGGATGTATGACGATGTTCTGCGCAATGCCGACCGTTTGACCACCTACCGCCAGATTTGTGCGCAAGTGGCCCGTGAAAACGGTATTTTCGCCTGCTTCATGTCGAAGCCCTTTATGGGCGTGTCAGCCAACGGTTGTCACCACAACATGAGCCTGTGGCGCGGTGGTGAAGATGCGTTTGTAAAATGCGGCAACGACCCTGATGATCTGCCGGGCATGGCCGACAATTACATGTATGCGAAGGGCGGTCAAAATACATTTATGCCTGACGACGACGACCCGCAAATGCCCGGCGTCGAAGGGCTAGAGGCTATTGGTGGTGTTGTGCATCACTTGCAAGCCTTGACCGCCATTGGTTGTTCAACCGTGAATTCGTACCGCCGACTTTGGGATACTGGCTTTTGGGCACCGGTTTTTGCCGACTGGGGTTTCCAGAACCGAACAACCGGCCTGCGGGTTTCCGCACCGGGACGGTTTGAATACCGCTCGGTTGATAGCATGGTGAACCCGTATCTGATGGGCACAACATTGTTGGCGGCAATGGATGACGGCATCGACAATAAGCTTGATCCCGGTGAACCCGAGGAGCGCAATATTTATGATGCGATCAAGGACGGTAAAGAAGTTAAAAAATTACCGATGTCGCTTGGCGAAGCGCTGGATCATCTGGATGGCAGCGAAGTTGTTAAACGCGGCATGCCGGGTGAAATGCACCGTCTGTTTGATGAATACAAACGCGACGAAGAGGCCCGCTTTATGTCGACCGTGACCGAGTGGGACAACGAAACTTATATGGAATGCCTGCCATAGGGCATTTCAACCAACTTATATTTCAATGACAGGGAGGCGCATTACACATGTGCGGAATTGTAGGACTAATTCATCGGGGCAAAAGCTCTAACATTGGCGGCGAGATGACCGCGATGCTGCAAGCGTTGAAGCATCGCGGACCAGACTCGACCGGTTACGCTTTGTATGGCGAACCAACTGAAGGCGATTATATTATGCGCCTGAAAGTGGCTGAAGCCGAAGATATGGCCAAAGGTCGTGGTATTCACAAGGTGATCGAAGATCGTATTGTTGAAGTGGAAACAATACTGTCTGAACATGGTGCTAAGATTAAATCATTGGATGCCGTGACCGAATATTCATTGCGCTATGTGCTGACCCATAATGGCGACACCACTAAAATGGCCGCCCATATCGAAGAAGGCGAAGGCATTGAGATATTGTCGATGGGTAGTGGTCTGGAGTTGATCAAAGATCTGGGAGATGCCGCTGATGTGGCCGGGCTTTACGGGTTGAACAACTTCAATGGCACCCACGGGATTGGCCACACACGGATGGCAACCGAGTCGGATGTTGATATTCGTTCAGCGCATCCGTATTGGGCGTTTCCCTATAATGATGTAAGCGTAGTTCACAACGGGCAGATCACCAATTACTGGCTGATGCGCCGTGAAATGGAACGTAAGGGACATCGGTTTATGTCCGATTGCGATAGTGAATTGCTGGCGGTTTATACGGCGCACAACCTGTCGAACGGCATGAAACTGGAAGATAGCCTGCGTAACTCTATTGAAGAAATCGATGGTGTGTTCACTTATCTGGTGGCGACGAAAAACCAGCTGGGTATGGCCAAAGATACGATGGCGGCCAAACCGCTGGTTTTATATGAAAGTGACGATCTGATCGTGATGGCATCCGAAGAGGTGGCTATCCGGGCAATCCTTCCACATGAAATTGACACCACTGACCCTTATGACGAGGAGGTACGGGTATGGCAGGCATAAGCGACGCAGACCTAAAAGAGATGACCCAGGAAGAGCGGGTAAAAGCGCTTGGAATGACCACGGAACAGCTAACAGGAAAATCGTTATATATCGAGTTTGATCCCGACGCGGACGAGCGGTTTACCTATCCTTGGGCACCAGAAGTTGATTTCAACAAACGTACCGAAATTGATACGGACGAGATGGATACAACCGAAGTGAACAACCAGATACGTGCGCTTATGGCCGAAGGTTACGGCACGATTGTGCTAAAGAACCCGCGTGGCAAGCATTCTATCGGGGTTGGTATTTTAAGTAAGCTGAACCTAATTATTGAAGGCTCTACAGGGTATTTCGGTGTTGGGCTGATCGACGGGCCAAACGTGCGCATCACGGGCCGTGTAGGCTGGTCATGTGCGGAAAATATGATGTCGGGCACGGTGATTATTGAAAAGAATGCAGGCTCTACGTTCGGGGCGGCATTGCGTGGCGGCGATCTGGTTTGCAGGGGCTCTGTCGGGTCCCGTACAGGGATCGATATGAAGGGCGGTTCAATTATTGTCGGTGGCAACACCGGATCATTGTCCGGCTTTATGATGCAACGCGGGCGCATGGTGTTTTGTGGTGACGCAGGAAAAGATCTGGGTGACAGCATGTATGACGGCACGATTTATGTGGGTGGCAGCATCCAATCCTGCGGGGTTGACGCGATTGAAGCCGAACTGACGGATGTTGATAAAGCATGGCTGACCCGCAAGCTGACGCAATATGGGCTTATGCCAGACAAGGGCGTTGACCATTTCACCAAGATCGTCGCGGGTAAACAGCTTTGGAACTACGACAATCTGGAAGCCCACGAAAAGAAACTTATTCTGTAAAAGTCACCTGAAAGGACCTGAATTATGGCTGATGGCGACATGCCCAAAAAGAAACCGCTGGACCGCGATGTTAATCGCATCGGTGACAGCTTCATTTTCCCGCCGCGCGTTATTGACGACATTCACGTAAAGGCCGAACTTGGCCGTTACCGGATGCGCGGGATGTCTTTGTTCAAGAAAATTCCGCATTGGGATGACCTGACATTTCTGCCCGGAACGCTGACCCGTTTTGTGATCGAAGGGTATCGCGAGAAATGCGAAACCAAGACGATCATCGGCCCGCGTGCGAAACGCCCGCTGGTGTTGGACATTCCGATCTACATCACGGGCATGAGCTTTGGCGCTTTGTCCTACGAGGCCAAAACAGCACTTGCGCGCGGGGCAACCATGGCGGGGACTGCGACCTGTTCCGGCGAAGGCGGGATGATCCCGGACGAGCGGCGTTTCAGTTCAAAATGGTTCTACCAGTGTATCCAGTCACGTTACGGTTTTAACCCAAACCATCTGATTTTGGCTGACGGTGTGGAATTCTTTATCGGGCAGGGCTGTAAAGTGGGCCTTGGCGGACATTTGATGGGTCAAAAAGTGACCGATCAGGTGGCAGAGATGCGCAGCTTGCCTGCGGGTATTGACCAGCGTTCACCTGCGCGTCACCCCGATTGGCTGGGGCCGGACGATCTGGCGTTGAAAATCCGCGAAATTCGCGAAGCGACTGATTGGCAAATTCCAATTCAGCTGAAACTGGGTGCGGCACGGGTCTATGACGATGTGCGCATGGCGGTGAAGTGTGATCCTGACAGCATCTATATCGATGGTATGGAAGGTTCCACCGGCGCGGGGCCACACTTGGCCACCGAAGAAACCGGTGTGCCGGGCATGGCGGGTATTCGCCAAGCACGTAAAGCCATTGATGACCTTGGCAAAAGCGGCGAGATCAGTCTGGTTTATGCCGGCGGCATTCGTAATGGTGCCGATGTGGCCAAAGCGATTGCACTTGGTGCCGACGCCATAGCCATCGGGCATTCCGCGATGATGGCGCTGAATTGCAACAAGGACATACCGGAAGCGAATTATCCGGAAGAGGTCGGGGCCGAGCCCGGTCATTGCTATCACTGCCACACGGGCCGTTGCCCGGTTGGCGTGGCCACGCAAGATCCGGTGCTGCGCGAACGTCTTGATCCGGATGAAGCCGCTGAACGGGTCTACAACTTCCTGCATACGTTGACGATTGAAGCACAATTGTTTGCGCGCGCTTGTGGCAAAACCCACGTTAGTTCACTGGAGCCTGAAGATTTGGCAGCCCTGACAATGGAAGCCTCTGCAATGGCAGGTGTTCCGCTGGCGGGAACCAATCATACCGTTGGCGTCAAAGACTATCATCATTTGTAAGGGGTGGTGCGGGCATGGTCCCGCACACCTTTTAAAAGGAGAATAATATGGCCGGAACACAATACAGAGGCTCTGAGATTACTGACGTCGATCAGTTTGTAAAAGATGCAGGCGGGCTGGAAAGTGACCGCGAAAAAGAAATCGGACAGCATATCGGTTATCGTTACGATGTGAACCTTGTGCCTGATTACAAACGCATTACCCCGTTTCTGGAAAAGTATATGGAAGTTATGGGGTGGGACGATTTGAACTGGCTGGAAGACATTCACATGGGCTACGAAGAAGGTATGCCGGCCGTGTTTGACCGCAATGCCAATGGCTGGGTGCGCATTCCCGACAGCATAGCACTGCCTGACAACCAACAAGACCGCGATATGATTGCGCGTGAATTGCTGGTGAAGTTCCAGATGTCGGACAAGCACCCCCTAGCCAGCCTTCGCAAAGCATACATGAAGTTTTAAGCATGGCTGGATTTGGATATAGGGATATAATATGAGCATGGCCGCATTAGTTTTGGGTGTCAGCGTCACCGACCATCCGCTGCGTCAGCAGTTTATGAAATGGCAATGCCGCGTGCGCCAACTGGCGATGCGCGACAACCATGGTCGCCCCGATGACGCCATATCACCTGCGGTTATGCTTGCGGGTGAAGATGCTGCAATGGGGCATATCATTACGGTTATGAACAAGTCGCCGGGTTATTCGCTGACAGCGGAATTGCAACATATCTCGCGCAAAACCCATGATCCCGCACAACGGCGCGAACAGGCCATGCAGTTTCTATCTGCCACCTATTATCAAAAACAGCACGAGTTTTCCGATATTTTAACCGCAACCTTTATGGCGCATTCCCAAGGTGCTGCAAAATTGCATAAAGCGAAAAGCTGCACATTGGTCTTTGAAGCTTATGCCCAGCGGTATGATTTGCAATGCAATGTCTGGCGGTTAGCTGCGCATAATCCGCTTTATCAGGCAACCATGGCGCATAATCAATTGTTCAACCCCGCAATAGCGCCGGACACGATTATCCTGGGGTTTGAACCCGACTGGCAAGCGTCCAGTGCGGCTAGAACCTGACAACAGGTTTTATTGATAATATCTTTGCGAATCTATTTTTAGCCCGATTCCTTTGTGGCCAAATTATGCGCACCGTCCCCATTTAAGGCCAAAATATGCCGCAATGATGCCTTAATTGCAACCTCAGGGTGTAATCCTCATCCATCCTGACGATGCACCATCATTTTTCTACAGCTAAACTTTAGGAAGGGTCGAAGTGTTTTCGACTTAGTTCATGGCCTGCATGTGTATTTTGCGGGTCGATTTTAAAGTAAACAATGTAGGAGTATAACAATGCGTGATTATCTATTAAAAGAATTCGTTCGTTTCCGCCACTGTGACGAAGGTGTGACACTGGTTGAATATGGTATTGCCATTGCTCTGGCCGTTGGCCTGGGTACTGCAGCACTGACCACACTTGCTGGTGAAATTACCGGAGCAATGACTGCTGCTGGTACAGTGATGCCAAACTAAAGTGACTGGCGCCGGTTTCAATCAGCGCCAGTAAAGGTTTCCGCCATGCCCCTAACAAACCATGGCGGAAACCTTTCAATCACATGAATACTTTGCCCATCCATGACATCATAAATCCCTCCCGATATTCAGTGTCATTGAATGTAAAATGCAAAGCCCGCCCGAAAAATTTCCACCCTTCACAGGGTCACCAGACACAGGAGAAACATTATGCGTACACGTTCTATTTTTGTTGCATTACTGGGGCTTGCCGTTGCAGGCGGTTCAGTTTTCGCCGCGCGGGAGTTTCTGAATGTTGCGCCTGCCGTAGCATCGAATAGTGAAACGCCGGACCTTGTCAGCGTGATTGT
>DAOUQS010000050.1 GCA_030625465.1 Amylibacter sp.
AAAGATCGGTAAGGTATTCAAGGGCTGGATGGATGGGCCGTTGAATTCCTATCTGATTGAGATCGCGGCAGAGGTGGCTTTGGCGACTGACCCCAAAACGGGCGCCGCGATGCTGGATGTTATTCTGGACAAGGCGGGGCAAAAGGGCACGGGGCGTTGGTCTGTGATCGAAGCTTTGCACCTGGGCGCACCTGCCGGCATGATGGCGGCTGCTGTGGAAGCGCGCAATATATCGGCTGATCTGGAAACGCGGTTGCAGATGGAAGCCGCGTTCGGGGCGTCGCCCAAGCGGATTTCAAAAAAGATGACCTCGAAGAAAAAAGCATTGGTCGCCTTGGAACAGGCGATGATCGCGGCCAAGGTCTGTGCTTACGCGCAAGGGTTCGAGGTTCTGACGCAGGCATCCGACAAGTTTGAATGGAACCTTGATCTGGCGGCCATTGCGCGGGTCTGGCGTGCGGGTTGCATTATCAGGTCAGTGTTTCTGGATGAGATTGCAGACGTGTTTGATGACGGCGGCGAAAAACATCTGGTGCTGGCACCGGTGTTTCAGGACCATATGAAGATGAACGCGCCTGCATTGCAGGCGGTGACCGCTTTCGGGATCATTAATGGCCATGCACTGCCTGCGTTTTGTGCCGCGCTGAATTACCACAATATGCGCCGCACCGGGCGTTCCACGGCGAATATGATCCAGGGGTTGCGGGATTATTTTGGTGCGCATACATTCGAGAGGCTTGATACGCCCGGCGAAAAAGTCAACGGTCCGTGGCATGGCTGACGGGGTAGCTTACTCCTCCAATTCCACCGACGGGATGATTGGAAAGAACACACCTCCGGACCAAATTCCGAACCACTTTTCGCCTTCAAATGTTGAATGCACAGCTATATCCACAAGCCGGTAAAAACTTTTGCGGTCTATCAGGGCTTCCAGGTTTGCGCGGATCAGCACATAGGGCGATGGCGCGCCGGTGGTTTTGTCGCGGACAACACGAATGGGGTTATCAGGGCCTGCAACGGCAACGTCATCGACCTGTGTTGTGAATGTAATTGTCTGGTCCTGCCCCGCGCCCGTAACCTCAAAATCAACCGCTATAAACGGGGCGTCATCAACCGTGATCCCGACCTTTTCCACCGGTGTAACCAGAAAATAATCATCACCATCCTTGCGGATAATTGAGGAAAACAGCTTGACCAGCGGCATCCGCCCGATGGGGGTTCCCAGATAAAACCATGTGCCGTCACGCGCAATGCGCATATCAAGATTACCGCAAAATTCGGGGTTCCACAGATGAACAGGTGGCGGCCCCTTCTTTCCAGCGGCTTTTGCCGCCTGCGCGATGCCGTCAGCAGTCGGCTGTGCAGTTTTTTGCTGATCTTTCGAATTTGTCATTTGTCACGCTGGCGTTAGTTTCGTTTAATGCTATCGTAATTGTAGGATTTTAGAAGGGTTTTATCATGAGCAGTGCGAAAAAGACTTTGGCGAAGCAAGTCGATGAGCTCGGCGAACTTTTGGAACGTGCGACCGCTAATATCCAGAAGCGCGTTATCGGCCAGCCTGAAGTGGTCGCGCAATCCATCATCGCTTTGCTTAGTGGCGGACATGCCCTGCTGGTCGGTGCCCCCGGTCTTGCCAAAACGCGGTTGGTGGCGACACTTGGCACGGTCATGGGCCTAAGTTCCAACCGTGTGCAGTTCACGCCTGACCTTATGCCCGCTGATATTCTGGGCTCGGAGGTTCTGGATATATCCGACGATGGCAAGCGAAGTTTCCGGTTTCTGAAAGGCCCGATATTTTGCCAGCTTTTGATGGCGGACGAGATCAATCGCGCCAGCCCGCGTACCCAGTCCGCCTTATTGCAGGCGATGCAGGAGCATGAGGTCACAATAGCGGGTAAAACCTATGAAATGGCTGCCCCGTTTCATGTGCTGGCTACACAAAACCCGATTGAACAGGAAGGGACATATCCCTTGCCCGAAGCGCAACTGGACCGGTTCTTGCTGCAAATAGATGTGGGCTTCCCAAGTCGCGACACGGAACGCGAGATATTGCTGGCAACTACAGGGTTTGACGAAGCAACTGCGGATCAGGTGTTTAACCCCGCACAGCTGGTTGCGGCACAAGAACTGGTGCGCCGCATGCCCGTGGGTGAAACCGTGGTGGAAGCTATTCTGGATCTGGTACGTTCCGCGCGCCCGACGGAAACGTCGGATAAGTTCATTCAAGACGCCATCGGTTGGGGCCCTGGCCCAAGGGCTGCACAGGCCTTGATGTTGGCGACACGTGCGCGCGCACTGATGCAGGGCCGTTATGCGCCGTCACTGGATGATGTTGCGGCTTTGGCGCATCCTGCACTGGTTCACCGCATGGCGTTGAATTTTGCTGCCAAAGCCCAAGGCGAAAGTCTGGGCCGGATTATTGCTGATCTGTCAGATAAAGCGCTGGGCAAAGAGGCGGCGGCTTGAGCCAAGCCTGCGATATAACAGCACCGGAAATCCGTCAGGATGCCGAATATCTGGCGCATGGCTTTGCCGATCTGCTGGCCGAGGCACACCAGCTGGCCGCTGGCATCAGTCTTGGCGCACATGGCCGGCGGCGTTCCGGGCATGGCGAAGAATTCTGGCAATACCGTGCCGCCGTGGAAACCGACGCGTTGCGTGATATTGACTGGCGCCGCTCGGCGCGGTCGGATGATCATTTTATCCGCCAACTGGAATGGCAAAACACCCAGTCGGTGCATTTGTGGGTTGATCGTGGGGCATCAATGTTGTTCCGCTCAAAACCGGATTTACCGATAAAGGCCCATCGCGCGGCGGTTCTGGGACTAAGTATCAGCATCTTGCTTGCGAAAGCCGGGGAACGGGTTGGGCTGACCGATCTGGCCGATCCGCCGAAACAGGGCATTGTGCAAATTGAAAAAATGGCCGCGTCACTGGCCCGCACATATGCGGATCAGGAATTTTCAATTCCTGCCAAAAAGCAAATGAAACAAGGTCAGAAGGCCGTGTTTATTTCGGATTTTCTAGGCGATTGGGACCAGATTTTCGAAAGCCTGTCCTATGCGGCCAATCAACATGCGGACGGGTATCTGGTGCAGGTTCTTGATCCCGTGGAAATGGACTTTCCGTTCAAGGGCCGCACGGTTTTGCTTAGTATGAACGGGGCCCATAAATTCGAGACATTGCGCGCGCAATCCTTGCGTGACGAATACCGCGAAAAGCTTGCGGAACGCAAAGCGGCCTTGCGGCAACTGTCCCGAAAAACCGGATGGGGCTATACCTGTCACCAGACCACAGAAGCCGCAAACATTCCACTGATGTGGCTTTATCAGGTACTTGGTGGCCAGCGGTGATGTTTGATGCCGGCAACATAAGTTTTTTATCGCCGATATTGTTATGGGGGTTACTGCTATTGCCGGTTTTATGGTGGTTGCTGCGTGCGACACCACCCGCACCATTGCAGGAAAAATTCCCTGGAATTTTACTGCTTTTGGGGTTGAAGGATAAAGAAACAACGCCTGACCGGACGCCGTGGTGGCTGTTGGCTTTGCGCATTATGGCACTTGCGGCGGCTATTATCGGTTTTGCAGGACCAGTGTTGAACCCTGTGGAGATGAAATCATCGCAGAACAAGCTGGTGATTTTAATGGATGCAAGCTGGGCAAGTGCAAATGATTGGGCCAAGCGGCAGGACAAGCTTGCGGAAATTTTGCACGGTGCAGGTCGGGACAATCGTCCGATAGTTTTGTTTAAACTATCCGATGCGCCGCAAAATCTGGTGGCACCGAATTTTGTGGCACCAAATGTCTATTTGCAACGGGTCGCCAACTTGGCACCGAACGCATGGCGCGGGGGTTTTTCCGCTTGGAAAGATTATCTGGGTGCGCAGGATGCCGCGTTCGATACGGTCTGGTTCTCGGACGGGCTGGATGATCCTGAACGAAACGGATTGCTGGATGTGCTTTTGGCAAAAGGCAGTGTAGCCGTTATTCAGGGGACAGACCCCGTCATGGCCATAAGCCCCCCGGGGGTTGTGGACGGAAATCTGGCGGTTACGGTGCAACGCAGTCGGGCAAATGGTGCTGTGGCCGATATTACCGCCAGCGCAATGGGGCCTGATCCAAACGGGGTCATGCGTGTTTTGGGAACGGCTTCCGCGCAATTTTCCGCCAAGGATACAAGTGCGGAATTGATGTTTGATATGCCTGCGGAATTGCGCAACCGTATTACATCTGTCGTGCTGGACGGGCAAAGATCTGCGGGTGGTGTTGTCGTGACCGGCGACACTGTGCAACGCCGCAAGGTGGCGCTGGTTTCGTCGGTCAGCCAGCAAGAGGTTGCGGATCTTGTTTCCCAGGTTTTTTACCTGCGCAAAGCTTTGGTTCCAACCGCCGATGTGATCGAAACCGACCTGAAGAACACGCTTCTGGCAGGCCCCGATGTTATGGTCTTTGTCGATGTCGGCAAATTGAACGCGGCAGAAACCAGTGATGTTTTGAAATGGGTGAAAAATGGTGGCCTGCTGGTGCGTTTTGCAGGCCCCGGACTTGCCGCCAGCCAAATTGGCTTGCGCAAAGAACATCCATTGTTGCCAGTGCGATTGCGGGCTGGCGGGCGCAGCGTTGGCGGGGCGATGTCATGGGGGGCACCCAAAAAACTGCAACCTTTTGTTGCGGGGACTGCGTTTTACGGACTGGACGTGCCCGATGATGTAACGGTCAGCAGTCAGGTTATTGCCCAGCCAGACCCGAATATGGCAAAGCGCGTGGTGGCAGCCCTGCACGATGGCACCCCTTTGGTGACACAAAAAACCGTTGGTAACGGGCGGGTGGTTTTGTTTCACATCACCGCAAATACGGAATGGTCGAACCTGCCTTTGTCGGGCCTGTTTGTGCAAATGCTGGAACGTCTGGCCGTGTCCACATCGGGCCATCTGGAAGACATACAGGATCTAGAGGGTTTGGTCTGGAAGTCCGAGCAAACCATTGATGCCTTCGGGGTGATCCGTGATGCCTCTGGCCAGCTGGGTGTTGCTGGCAGTATTCTGGCAAAGCGTAGATTATCCAAAGACCTGCGCCCCGGCGTTTACAGTAATGGGGGTCGCAAAGCGGCATTGAACGTAATCGGGCGCGATGATGTTCTGGCGCGGGCGATTTGGCGCGATGATATAACGGTTCAGCCCCTAAGCAAGAATTCACAGCAGTTTTTAAAGCCGTATCTTTTGATTGCCGCCCTTGGGCTGATGCTGCTGGATATTTTCGCGGCACTCTGGCTTGGCGGAAAACTGACAAAACGCTTTGTCGGGCAGGCGGCGGTTCTGGCATTGGTCTGTCTGATTGCCACGCCACACGCTGGGTATGCGCAGTCAAAAACCACACAATCGGATGAAGCGCTGATCGTGGCGATCAATAACACGGTTCTGGGTTATATTCTTACTGGTAACGCGAAGGTGGACAAGGTCTCGCATGCGGGGCTGTTCGGCCTGTCGACTGAACTATTCAGACGCACCTCGGTTGAACCGGTTGAACCTGTCGGTGTTGATATCGAAAAAGACGAGCTGTCGATCTACCCGTTCTTGTACTGGCCGCTAAGTGAAAACCAGCGCGTGCCCAGCGATAAAGCGGTTGAAAAGCTGAACCGCTTTTTCCGCAGTGGCGGGATGATCCTGTTCGATACCCGTGATGCGCATTTGGCATCTGGCACAAGTGCCAGCACACCCAATGGCCGGATGTTGCAAAAAATTGCGGCACGTTTGGAAATTCCACCATTGGAACCGGTGCCGGAAGATCACGTTTTGACCCGCAGCTTTTATTTATTGCAAGATTTTCCGGGCCGTCACAGGGGGGGCACCATCTGGATTGAGGCCGCCCCTGCTGATGCGAAACTGGTGAAAGGAATGCCTTTTCGCAATCTGAATGACGGGGTGACACCTGTGGTTATTGGCGGGAATGATTGGGCGGCAGCATGGGCGATCAGCCCCAATGGCCGATATATGTTCCCTGTGGGGCGCGGTGCCGCCGGGGATTTGCAACGCGAATATGCCCAGCGGTTCGGGGTTAATCTGATCATGCATGTGCTGACCGGTAACTATAAGTCGGATCAGGTCCACATCCCTGCGCTGCTGGACAGGTTGGGGCAATAGCATGGACATAACAAACCTTGCATTCAGCCCCTTGATCCCATCGCCCGCTTTATGGGCCGTTGGCGGGATTGCCGCAATATGCCTGATTTTTGGCATGTGGCGCGGCCTGTCAGGCTGGGCACCACGCGGCTTGGCAGCCCTTGTTTTGATTGCGGCATTAAGCGGGCCAAGCTTGCAACAGGAACAACGCGAAGGGCTTTCGGATATTGTTCTTGTCATTGTTGACCGCTCTGAAAGCCAGACCGTGTCAACGCGCCCTGAACAGATCACCAAAGCGGTTGATGCCCTGCTTGCAAAGGTTGGCGGGCTGGAAAACTTTACCGTCAAAACGGTGGAGGTGGTCAACGATACCGCCAAGCAGGATGACGGGACGCATCTGGTTTCCGCCTTGATCCGCGCGGCCAACGGGGTGGCGCAAAATCGTCTGGCGGGTGCGGTTCTGATAACCGACGGGCAAGTGCATGATGCGGATATTCCGGTTGCATTTCCGGCCCCCGTGCATGTGTTTCTAACGGGGCAGAAGGCTGACTGGGACCGCCGCCTGATCGTTAAAAACGCCCCGGCTTTTGCCATTCTGGATGAAGATATAACCCTGACCCTGCGGATCGAGGATCAAGGACAGGTCCCGTCTGAAATCCAGGGCCATGCCCGCATTGCCATCGCGATAGACGATAATGAGCCGGTGGAATTTACGGTGGAAACCAACACCGATCTGGAAATGCCGCTTAGCCTGCCCCATGGCGGGATCAACATATTGCAGTTCAATGTGATCCCTGTGGAAGGTGAATTAACCGAGCGTAATAATTCTGCTGTTGTGTCGATCAACGGGGTGCGCGACCGTTTGCGTGTGCTGCTGGTGTCGGGTGAGCCTTATGCAGGTGAACGGACGTGGCGCAATCTGTTGAAGTCGGACAGTGCAGTGGATTTGGTGCATTTCACAATTCTGCGTCCGCCTGAAAAACAGGACGGGGTGCCGGTGCATGAACTGTCCCTGATTGCTTTTCCGACCCGTGAATTGTTTCTGGAAAAAGTTGACGAGTTTGATTTGATCATCTTCGACCGCTATTCAAAACGCGGTTTGTTGCCGCCTGCATATCTGTCAAGCGTGGTTGATTATACCAAACGTGGTGGTGCCGTGCTGGTCGCTTCCGGGCCTGCTTTTGCCGGGGTGAACAGTATTTACCGCACACCGCTTTCGGAAATTCTACCGGCGAAACCCAGTGCCAGAATTTATGAGCAGGGTTATACGCCAACGGTGTCCGACATCGGGAAACGCCATCCCGTGACCGAGGGTCTGGAAACATTCTCGCCGCGTTTCGGGTTTGACGATGAACAGCCGTGGGGACGCTGGTTTCGCCATATTGATGCCAATCAGAAATCCGGCACAGTGGCGATGAACGGTGTTGATGACCGGCCGTTGCTATTGCTTGACCGTGTGGGAAACGGGCGGATTGCGATGTTGCTGTCGGATCAGGCATGGCTGTGGTCGCGCGGGTTTGAAGGTGGTGGGCCGCAACAGGAGCTTTTGCGCCGTCTTGCCCACTGGATGATGAAAGAACCGGAACTGGAAGAGGAACGCCTGATGGCAACGGCCATAGGGCGCAATGTAACTATTGTACGCCGGTCGCTGGAGGTGGAAAATAAACCCGTAACTGTTGAAACCCCCGACGGGAAACGGGTCGAGCTTGATTTGTTGCAGGTTAGTCCGGGACGTTGGCAAGCCGATTTTTCAGGCACGGGAAACGGCCTATACCATTTGACCGACGGACAGATGTCCACCGTGTTTGCGCTGGGCCCAAGTGCGCCAAGGGAATTTGAAAATACCATCGCAAGCTCTGCGGCGCTGAAACCTTTGCTTAAACAAACAAAGGGGGTTGCCGTGGCTTTGCACAAAACTGCCAGCCCCAAAATCCGGCTGGTTCGTGCCGGCAGAACCGCAGGCGGGCGCGACTGGATCGGGTTGACCCCGCGAAATGCGTATATAACAACGGATATTACCAGTCGCCCATTGCTGCCGGCGTGGATCATGTTATTGCTTGCCGCAACGTTGATTGTCTGGGCATGGCGGATGGAAAGCCGGTAGATGCTTCTTGCAAAATATGTGAATTGGTAATATATAATTACCAATTATTGCAATATGGAGTCGTTTATGGAGATGCCTAAACCCAATATGCAGGTGCTTAACCGCAAGATGCATATCGTGCGCCGTTTGCAACAAGTGCTACCTGATAGCGCTGTTATCTTTGAAGAACAAGAGGTGCGCGTCTATGAATGCGATGCCCTGACTGCATACCGTTGCCCGCCGATGATCGCGGTTTTGCCGCGCACAACCCAAGAGGTTTCGGCGGTTCTGAAAATTTGCCACGCAGAAAACGTGCCTGTGGTGCCGCGCGGGGCCGGAACCTCGCTTGCAGGTGGTGCTTTGCCAACGGAAGATTGCGTTATTCTGGGCGTTGCGCGGATGAACGCCGTGCTGGAAACAAACTACGATGATCGCTACATACGGGTGCAATCGGGGCGCACCAACCTTAGTGTGACGGGTGCCGTCGAAGAACATGATTTCTTTTATGCCCCCGACCCGTCCAGCCAGCTTGCCTGCGCCATTGCCGGCAATGTCGCGATGAATTCAGGTGGTGCGCATTGCCTGAAATACGGTGTTACCACCAACAATCTGCTGGGCGTCACCATGGTGATGATGAACGGCGATATCGTGGAAATCGGCGGCGCCTATCTAGACAGCACAGGTCTGGATTTGCTGGGCGTTATTTGCGGCTCGGAAGGGCAGTTGGGTGTGGTGACAGAAGCCACTTTGCGGATATTGCGTAAACCCGAAGGTGCCCGTCCGGTTCTGATGGGCTTTGACAGTAACGAAGTGGCCGGGGCCTGTGTCTCTGACATTATCAAGGCTGGCGTTTTGCCGGTTGCGATTGAATTTATGGATAAGCCTTGTGTGGAAGCGGTCGAAGATTTTGCCAAGGCCGGATATCCCAAGGCCGAGGCGGTTTTGATTGTCGAGGTCGAAGGCTCGGACACTGAAATTGACGACCAGCTTGCAAAGATCAAGAAAATTGCGATGAAACACAATCCGGTGGAATTGCGTGAAAGCAAGTCGGAAGAAGAATCTGCCGCGATCTGGGCCGGACGTAAAGCCGCATTCGGGGCGATGGGCCGGATCAGCGATTACATGTGTCTTGACGGGACAATTCCGGTCAACGAATTGCCTAAAGTATTGCGCCGCATTGGTGAATTATCGCAGAAATTCGGCTTGAAGGTCGCCAATGTTTTTCATGCGGGCGACGGCAATATGCACCCCTTGATCCTGTTCGATGCCAACAAGCCCGGTGATCTGGAACTTTGTGAAGCGTTCGGTGCGGAAATTCTGAAGTTTTGCGTCGAGGTTGGCGGCTGCCTGACCGGGGAACACGGTGTCGGGGTCGAAAAACGCGACCTGATGCTGACGCAATACAACCAAGGGGATCTGGATGCGCAGATGAATATAAAAGATGTGTTCGACCCTAAATGGTTGCTGAATGCCGCCAAGGTGTTCCCGCTGGCCAGCTCTGATGAACGGCGCGCCGTATGACCCTGAAGACTGAAAAAGACGTAGCTTTATATGTCAGCGATGCCTATGCCAGTGGGCGTAAATTGCGGATTGCAGGCGGCGGTACGCGCCAGGCTTTGGGCAATCCATGTGAAAGCGATGCGATACTTTCAACAACAGAATTAAACGGCATTTCGCTATATGAACCGGGTGCGTTAACCATTGTTGCCGCCAGTGGCACGCCGCTTGCCGATATTGAAGCGGCATTGGCCGCAGAAGGCCAGAAACTACCGTTTGA
>DAOUQS010000030.1 GCA_030625465.1 Amylibacter sp.
CATGATACCCCCCATCCGCAATTGTTCCAAGAGGTTTGCTGGCGGGTCTTCGGCTGCAGCGGTCAAAATAATGCGATCAAACGGGGCCTGATCGGGCATCCCAAGGCTGCCGTCGGCGGTTGTGATCACCACATTTTGCAACTTCAGGGCCTCAATGCGTGCGCGCGCCTTGATTGATAAAACCCGGTGCCGTTCCACTGAATAGACCCGACGCGCCAGATGTGACAGGATCGCGGCCTGATAGCCCGAACCGGTTCCAACCTCTAACACTTTATGGCGCGGGCCGACATCAAGCGCTTCGGACATTTTCGCGACAACGCTGGGTTGGCTGATGGTTTGACCCGCATCAATCGGCAGGGCCATATCGTCCAGCGCGTGGGGTTTGAAATGACCGTCGACAAATTCGTCGCGCGGCACTTTTTCCATAGCCGCCAGAATTTTATCGGCGATGCCCTTGTTGCGCAGCATCAGCAGGAATTGCATTTGTGCTTCGGGGCTAAGCATTATTTGAAGGTTCCCTTCAGGGCGTTCAAGCTTTCATGACAGGTAAAATCGGCGTGCATTGGTGTGATGGATGCGTAGCCTGCAAGATTGGCATGCACGTCTGTTCCTGTTGCAGTTTCAACGTGCTGATCCCCCATTGTGACCCACAGGAATTCTTTCCCGTTGGGGCTATTTTGGGAAACTGTGTAAAACTCGGTGTTGTCACGAAATCCTTGGGCTACTGCGCACGCACCTTTGTAGTCACTGGCTGCAACCGGTGGAAAGTTCACGTTGTAAAATAGACCGTATGGGCCTTGGCCCCAGTGATCGGCATCCAGTATGGCTTGCACAACCTCAGCCCCTTTGGCACGCGCGACTTCAAACGGGTCGTCCAATTCGCGGTTTTCGGGGCCAAAGAATTGCGACAGGGCGATGGATTTTATGCCGTGCAGGGCCGCCTCAATGCTGGCCCCGATAGTGCCTGAATAAAGCGCGTTCTGGGCGGCGTTATTGCCACGGTTTATGCCTGACAGAACCAGATCGGGCAGGGCATCCATCACTTCGCTGATCCCTGTCAGCACACAATCGGCGGGTGTGCCGTCTATGGCGATGTTGTGGGTGGAATTGCGATAGACCTGCATGGGTGTCACAAACGAAATCGCATGACCCACGCCTGATTGTTCGTGTTCGGGGGCAACCGTCCAGACCTCACCGTCCGGCCCCGCGATTTTGGTGGCTATTTCAAGCATAACTTCTAGGCCGGGGGCCCGGATACCATCGTCATTGGTGATAAGAATGCGCATGTTCAACTGCCCTGTTTGTGCGTTACCGATTGGCTACACTATTGGGCGGAAAGTGGGAAGAGCCGTTAAGATAAAACCCCGTCCTTGTTGATTTTTGTTTTGTCGCCCAGATACCTGTGCAGCACTTCCGGCAAGTTTACCGACCCGTCTTCTTGCTGGCCATTTTCCAGCACTGCGATCAGGCAGCGGCCTACGGCAAGGCCGGAACCGTTTAGCGTGTGCACAAACTCCGGTTTCTTTTCGCCGTCGCGGCGGAAGCGGGCGTTCATGCGGCGCGCCTGAAAATCACCGCAAACGGAACAGCTGGAAATTTCGCGGTAGGTGTCCTGTCCCGGCAACCAAACCTCGATATCATGGGTGCGTCTTGCGCCAAAGCCCATGTCGCCGGTGCAAAGCACCACGGTGCGGTAGGGCAGGTTCAGACGTTCCAATATGCCTTCGGCGCATTTGGTCATGCGATCCAGCTCATCACGGCTGTCTTCGGGTTTGGTGACGCTGACCATTTCGACTTTTTCAAACTGGTGCTGGCGCAACATGCCGGATGTATCACGGCCCGCTGAACCGGCTTCTGAACGAAAGCACAAGGAATGTGCCACAAAGCGGCGGGGTAGGGCGGCGTCATCCTGAATAGTGTCGGCCACGATGTTTGTCAGCGGCACTTCGGATGTCGGCACCAGCCACCAGCCATTAGTGGTCTGATAGCTGTCTTCGGCAAACTTCGGCAACTGGCCGGTGCCAAGCATGGCTTCGTCGCGTACCAGCACCGGGGTGTTGACCTCGGTCAATCCGTTTTCGTTGATGTGGGTGTCCAGCATGAATTGCGCAAGCGCGCGGTGTACGCGGGCGATGGCCCCTGAAAGGATCACAAAGCGTGAACCGCTGATTTTGGCTGCGGTTTCAAAGTCCATACGGTCCTGCACCGCAGGTATCTCGAAATGTTCTTTCGGGGTGAAATGCAATGACAATGGCATGCCCCAGCGGTGGATTTCGATATTGTCAGCTTCGTCCTTGCCTAAAGGCGTGTCTTCAAAGGGGTTGTTTGGCAGGGTCAGCAGCAAGGCTTGCAATTTATCGTCTTCGGCCTTGGCTTGGGCTTCAAGTTCCGCAATTTCGGTCTTTTTGTCGGCCACTAACGCGCGCAGGCGTTCAAACTCTTCGTTTTGGCCTTGTGCTTTGGCGCGACCAATGTCCTTGGATGCGGCATTACGCTCGGCCAAAGCCTGTTCTGCGCGTGTGATACTGGCACGACGATTTTCGTCTATCGCCAGAATTTCCGCTGACATGGCAGCCGCACCGCGCATCTTAAGTGCGGCATCAAAAGCTTCGGGATTTTCGCGGATGGCGCGGATGTCATGCATGGGATCACCTGATCAGTTTGAGTCGTCGTTTGACCGCGTTATACTTCAGTTTACGGCAGATTAAACCAGCATGTTATGATGTTACCGCAAAAAGCTTGAATTGAGCGGTTTAAAGACCAGATAAAATGCACTTGCGCGGCTTGTCTTTGCGAAATGTTAAAGATAGTGTCCGCTCTGATTGAAATGGGCGGGGGAAACCTGCCGAATGATAAAAGGACATACCCCATGTTTGTAACTCCAGCTTACGCCCAAGCCGCAGGTGGTGCCGGCGGCATCACAAGCTTTATCCCCCTGATCCTGATTTTCGCGATCATGTATTTTCTGATGATCCGCCCACAACAAAAGAAAGCCAAAGAACATCGCGCGATGGTTGATGCTTTGCGCAAGGGTGACCGGATTATAACTGCCGGCGGCCTGATGGGTAAAGTGACCAAGGTTGGTCCCGACAATGAAGTTGAAGTTGAAATTGCAACTGGCGTAAAAGTGAAAGTTGTTCAACAGACAATCCAGACGGTTTTGAATAAGACTGAACCGGCAAAATAACTTCGACTAACTTCGATTAAAGGCGGGCGGATGCTCCAGTTTTCTATTACCAAAAAGCTTCTGATCTGGGGCGTCTGCGCCATCGGGATTTTGATGGCCGTTCCCAATATGTTTTATACAACTGTGGAACAGTCCAATGATGCCGAGGCCGTATTGGCCACTGGTGCGCCCGCAACGCCTGAGCTGACGACACTTGTCGATCAGTGGCCGTCATGGATGCCGTCGGCACTGGTGAATTTGGGGCTGGATTTGCGCGGTGGTGCGCATCTTCTGGCGGAAGTGCAGGTTCAGGATGTCTATGCCGAACGGATCGACAGCTATTGGCCCGAAGTGCGTGATGCGCTGCGTGCCGAGCGTGAAACCATCGGGACGATCCGCCGTCAGGATGGCAATGATCTTGAACTGCGTGTGAAAATCTCCAAACCCGAGGCGATGGAAACTGCCCTTGCGAAAGTGCGCACATTGGCCAGCCCGGTTGCCAGCCTGTCAAATGTCGGTGCCACCGACATTGATGTGTCATCCAGGGGCGCCGATATTATCATCAGTTTGTCAGAGGCCGAACGTCTGGCCACAGACCAGCGCACCATGGCGCAATCTTTGGAAATCATCCGCCGCCGTGTGGATGAGGCTGGAACGCGCGAACCCACCATCCAGCGACAGGGCGACCGGCGGGTTTTGATCCAGGTGCCCGGCATCGGCTCTGCCGAAGAGTTGAAAGAGCTAATCGGCAAAACCGCCAAGCTGACATTCCATCCGGTACTTGGTCGCACATCCGACCCTGATACGCGGCTGCAGCCGCGCCAGATTTTACTGCCTGATGCCGAAGACAAGAGCCTGTTCTACATTCTGGAAAAAACTGCAACCATCACAGGTGATCATCTGGTTGATGCGCAGCCGTCGTTTGACCAGAATAACCAACCTGCGATATCGTTTCGTCTGAACCCGACAGGGGGGCGTATATTCGGTGAATATACCGCCAGCAATATCGGGCAGGCATTTGCCATTGTTCTGGACGCAGAGGTTCTGTCTGCGCCCACCATCCAAAGCCATATTCCGGGCGGTTCGGGGATTATCACCGGACGCTTCGATGTCGCCACCTCGACCAAGCTGGCGATCCAGCTGCGCGCCGGGGCTTTGCCGGCCAAAGTGGTTTATCTGGAAGAACGCACCATCGGGCCGGAACTGGGCCAAGACAGTATTGATGCGGGTGCATTGGCCTGTCTTGTGGCTTTTTCCGCCGTGTTGATCTTTATGATCCTGACTTACGGCCTGTTCGGCCTGTTCGCAAATGTGGCGTTGATTATTAACGTCGGCCTGATTTTCGGGCTGTTGTCGATGATCGGTGCGACACTGACCTTGCCCGGTATCGCGGGGATCGTGCTGACCATCGGGATGGCGGTCGATGCCAACGTGCTGGTGTTTGAACGTATCCGTGAAGAACTGAAAGCCGGTAAAAATCCGGTGCGGGCGATCGAGCTGGGCTATGAACGTGCGTTCAGTGCCATCATCGACGCCAATATCACCACGCTGATTGCGGCGATTATCCTGTTTGTTATGGGCTCCGGTCCGGTGCGCGGCTTCGCGATCACGCTGGGGATCGGTATTATTACATCCGTGTTTACCGCGATCTGGGTGACACGGTTGTTGATTTCCATCTATATGGGCCGCCGTCGTCCCAAAGAAATTGAAGTTTAGGAGAACACACATGAGACTGAAACTGGTTCCCTCCGAAACATTTTTTGATTTCTTCAGACTGTCGAAATTCACTTTGGGCGCATCTGCCTTGGCCATGATCGTATCCATCGTGTTGTTCTTCATGATGGGCCTGAACTACGGCATTGATTTTCGTGGTGGCACGACGATCCGGACCGATGCGCAAAACCCTGTGGATATGGTGGCATACCGCGCGGCACTGTCTGCGTTGAAGCTGGGTGATGTGACGATCACGCAAGTCATTAATCCGGCCGCACAGTTGACCGGTGAAGTGTCGAACGTGGCGCAAATCCGTATCGAGGCACAAGAAGGTGCTGAAGCGGCGACGATCAAGACCATCAAGGCGGTCAAGGCCGCACTGGTTGCGGTCGATCCGACGATGAGCTTTCCACAGATAGACAGTGTTGGCCCCAAAGTATCAGGTGAACTGATCCAGACCGCGGTTATCGCGGTTATCATGGCGATTTCAGCGGTGCTGTTCTACATCTGGCTACGCTTTGAATGGCAGTTCTCTGTCGGGGCGGTGGCCGCCCTTGTGCATGATATTGTTTTGACCATCGGGATTTTCAGCCTGTTGCAGATCAAGTTTGATCTGGCGATTATCGCGGCGTTGCTGACCATTGTCGGCTATTCCCTGAACGATACGGTTGTGGTGTTTGACCGGGTGCGGGAAAATCTGCGCAAGTATAAACAAAAGCCGCTTAAAGACCTGTTGAACCTGTCGATCAATGAAACCTTGTCGCGTACGGTGATGACCTCTGTGACCACGCTGATCGCGCTGGGATCGCTTTTCGTGCTGGGTGGCGATGTGATCCACGGCTTTGTTTTTGCGATGATCTGGGGCGTTATTATCGGCACTTATTCATCCGTGTTCGTAGCCTCTGCAATTTTGTTGCGCCTGGGTGTGAAACGCGACTGGGACAAAGTGGATGATGGCCGTTCGGGCACACAATTTGCCAATATCGACGCCTAAATGAACCTGATTTGGCAGGCCTTGTCTTTTGACGGCCTGCTTGTCTTGACCTTGGCGGTGTTTGCCGCAGGCATCGTGCGCGGCTTTACCGGGTTTGGGACCGCGATGGTATTTGTCCCTATAGCGGCTTTGGTTGTTGAACCGATCTACGCTATCTTGATGATGATGACTTTCGATATATTCGGCCCTATTGCCCTGTTGCCGCGCGCTTGGCGCGATGGCGAGCCGCGTGATGTGGGGTTGTTGGGGGTCGGGGCGATTATCGGTTTGCCCTTCGGGGTTTATCTGCTGACCCGGCTTGATCCGGTGGTATTTCGATGGCTGATCTCGTTGCTGGCACTTGGCTTGCTGGCTTTATTGGCCAGCGGCTGGCGTTATCGCAATCCGTTAAGTGGGATAATGACCAGTATTGTCGGGGTGGTCAGCGGATTTCTTTGCGGTGTGGCCGCTTTGCCGGGGCCGCCGGTGATTATGTCTTATATGTCCAGTCCTCGCCGTCCCCAGGTGATCCGTGGCAATATGATCATGTATCTGTTTTTGGTGGATATTCTTTCGTTCATTGTCTTTGGCACGAAGGGTTTGCTGGTGTTGTTTCCCTTGACCATAGGTGCTGTGTTGACTGTGCCCTATACGATTGCGGGAATGATCGGGCAGCGGATATTCAACCCTGACAAGGAACATATCTATCGCCGGGCCGCTTATGCGATGATCGCCTTTAGCGCGCTTGCGGGTCTGCCGGTTTGGGATTAAAGAACCTTATGGAACTCAACGAGATTAAATATGCGGGACAACCGCCAATTGACGCCTACGGCCCCGGGTTTTTTCGGGTACACGGGGTGGTGCAAGACGGGCTGCTGGCGATATTGCCAAGCGGTATGATTGCATGGGACGGCCTGTCTGACTGGCAGGCTGTTATTGCGGCGCGACCTGAATATGACGTGATCTTTGTCGGCATGGGGGCGGATATTGCACCAATGCCCGCAGCGGCTAAAAAGCTGCTGGATAAGGCTAATATCCCTTATGAGATTATGGCCACCCCTGTGTCTTGCCGGACCTATAACGTACTTTTGTCCGAAGGCAGACGTGTGGCGATTGTGGCTTTGCCGGTTTAGAAAATCCTGCTTTCATTGGCGCGGCTTTCAGCTATATTCGCTACAAATAAACTTTCCAAAAGATAAGGATACTACTGATGGCTTTCGAACTTCCCGCCCTTCCATATGCTCATGATGCGCTTGCCGATGGTGGCATGTCCAAAGAGACACTGGAATTTCACCACGACCTGCACCACAACGCCTATGTCACCAACGGCAACAAGCTGATTGAAGGCACCGACTGGGCTGATAAGTCTCTGGAAGAGATCATCACCGGCCCTTATAATGCGTCATCCGTGGCCCAAAATGGTATTTTCAACAACATCAGCCAGCTTTGGAACCACAACCAGTTCTGGGAAATGATGGGGCCAAACGGCCGCAATATGCCGTCAGAGCTGGAAGCCGCAATCATCGACAGCTTTGGCTCTGTCGATACATTCAAGGCCGATTTCAATGCCGCAGGTGTCGGCCAGTTCGGTTCCGGCTGGTGCTGGTTGGTGAAGAATGCAGATGGCGGTCTTGCGATTACCAAAACCGAAAATGGCGTGAACCCGTTGTGCTTCGGGCAAACCACTTTGCTGGGCTGCGATGTATGGGAACATTCATACTACATTGATTTTCGCAACAAGCGTCCGGTTTACATCGCAAACTTTCTGGACAATCTGGTGAACTGGGAAAATGTGGCTGCACGTTTGGCCTAAAATCCGGGCCGCAAAACAAGCCTGTTGACTTTGAATGAAAATTGCTCATTCTATCGCTACAGTTTCACGCTGCCGCACTGGGAGGCCTTGAGTTCGCTTAAGGATGTGCCAAGCGTTTCAAAACCCCGTCGGTTTACCGGCGGGGTTTTCATTTGGGCCTTATCGCTGGACATGCCGGATAGCTGTGCGCATAGTTGCCCCCGTGTCCAACACGAAAGCTGAATTATGACCAAATTAATTATTTCTGTATTTTGCCGCTTACTCGGCGCACTGGCTTTGATGCTGCCAGCCTCGCTTGCCTTGGCCGATATGCCTTTGACCTACAAGGACGGGAACCGTGCGTTGTTTACGGTTAGCACGCCTGATTTCTGGACTGTAAGGGTGGGGGGCATGCGCGAATTGGCTGGCCCCGATCTTGCCTCGCGTGAAGTGGCACGGGTGATCGGTATGCATCCGGTCAGCGAGCCGCGTGTCTGGGTCGGGTTCGTATCCCCGCAAGGTGTACGCAATTTCGATGAAGCAGCTGCCTATTTACGTGAAATAGGTCTGTTTCTGGTCAAGGACGCGCAGGTTGACAGCCGCAAATCACACCGCATTGGCGGGTTGCCGGCAAAAAGCATTTCCGGACACGGTAATCGCAAAGGTAAAACGGTCAGCTTTACCGCGGTATTTATTGATATGCCGAACGGACGCATGGCTATTTCGGTCACGGTGATGGAAGCCGGAATTGATCCGGAGATCGTGAAAGATGTAAACGCAATCTACAGCTCGTTCCGGGCAAGATGATAAGGGGTCGGGCAATGATTAATCTGCGTAAATACAAAATGGCAATGGCACTGGGGGGCGCGTTAATGGCCCTTGCCGCATGTGAGCCAAGTGGTGGCCATGTCAGTGGCGGGGTCTATTACGATTCCATGCTGTGGAATGATTATTACTATGGTCACCGCCCGGGTTATCGACCACCACATAACGGTCGACCACCCGAGGCGCGACCGCCGCGTCCGTCCAACCCGATCGAGCCGCCGCGTCCGCAACCGCCCTCGGTTAGGCCACCACGCCCGCAACCACCTTCGGCTCGGCCGCCACGCCCACGTCCTCCGGTGGCCCGCCCACTTCCGGCGCGCCCGCCGATACACCGGCCTGCGCCAAGCCGGCGCCGCTAAAGCTTAACGGGCCCGCCGGTTGCAGGCCCGTTGATATTTTAGTGTGTCTGGATCGTATTGGGTTTTTATTTACGCCTTAGCCAGATCCTGATGCAGCTTGTCCATCAGGGCATCGACCGAGTTGAAATCCTGTAGCAGATCGCGAAATGACGGGTCGGCAAATCCGTTTTCAATCTGGTGGTCGATCAGGGTAATCAGCGGATCCCAATAACCGTCTGTATTCAGCAGAAAAATTGGTTTTGAATGCTGGCCAAGTTGCGCCCATGTCAGCACCTCGAACAACTCATCCAGTGATCCCGCCCCGCCCGGCAAGGTGATGATGGCATCGGAATTCATGAACATCAGTTTTTTGCGTTCGTGCATATTTTCGGTGATGATAAACTGTGTCAGGTCGGTTTTGCCAACCTCAAGTGCTAGCAAATGGGTGGGGATAACACCAAAAATGTCGCCGCCTGCCTGTTGGCACGCATTGGCAACCGCCCCCATTAAACCGACATCGCCCGCGCCATAAACCAAACGCAGGTTGTTTTGCGCCAGTATTTTACCGATTTCGGTGGCACTTTGCATATAAGCCGGGTTTTTACCTGTGCGTGAGCCACAAAAAACGCAGACTGAGTGTTGTGGTTTTATCGTCATGGTGTAGCCTCTAACAAAATTCTGTTTTTGATTTGATATGGGTTTTATGTAACATGTCAAAGATGCAGAGCGAAAGGGTAAGAGTTTGACAAAATTCACGGGGTCAGGACTGGCAATCGGTGTCGTTGCGGCAACAGCAATCGCAGCTGTTGTTCTGCTGGTTTCCGTGATGAATGAAAAACCATCCGAAGAAGCGGTGACCGAAACGGTTAGCGTCGCTAAAACCCAGCCATTACCGTCAAGCCCGCCGACAGAACCCGCAGTGGAACCTGAAGTTGCGGTCGTGGTCGCGCCAAAGGTTGTAGAAGAACAACCCGCAGTGGTTGAGCCGGTGGCCGAGGTTGTGGAAACCCAGCCGGAAGCCGTAATCGAACAACCCGCGCCCGTTGTGGAAGCGGTAAAGGAACAGCCTGCACCCGTTGTCGCCCCTGTGAAGGTCTTGCCTGAAGTTGTTGAAGAAACCACGAAGGTAATAACAAAGATTGCAAAGCCGACCCCTCCTGGTTTTGATCTGGTGCGGATTGATGAAAGTGGCTCAACCGTTGTGGCGGGCAGGGCGCAAGCCAATGCAAGTGTCAGCATTACTTTGGACGGCAAGGTTATTGCGGATGTGACAGCGGATGCGACCGGTGCCTTTGTGGCATTGCTGGACATTGTGCCGTCGGATACGCCGCGCGAACTGGGTCTGGTGCATAAGCAGGCCGATGGCAATATCACCGTATCTGCCGATAAGGTTCTGGTGATGCCGTTCGCGCCCGAAGCTGTCGCAGCCCCGAAACTTGTTGTGGCCAAACCTGATACTGTTGAAGTTATCGCGCCAACTGAAATCGCGCAAACACCTGTTGAAAATACAACGCTCGATACCTCTGTGGATGCCCCTGCCGCGACAATCAACAATGGCCTGACGCTTGATACAATCGTCTATGACAACTTAGGCGATGTGGTCATATCCGGGCGTGGTAGCAGCGATGATTTTGTGCGGATTTATCTGGATAACAAGCCTGCGGATGTGCAAAAAGTGACCAATAACGGCCAGTGGAAAATAACCTTGTCCGATGTCCCCGAAGGTCTTTACGACTTGCGAGTCGACAGTGTTGACAGTGCCGGTGCGGTAACGGAACGCGTGCAAAGCCCGTTCAAGCGCGAGCCGACAAAGCTTGTTGCGAATTCTGATGCGCAGCCTTCGAATGTCACCATACAACCGGGCTATACCCTGTGGGCACTGGCAGAAAAACGTTATGGCAGTGGTGCGCGTTATGTGCAGATATATGATGCCAACCGTGATCGTATCAAAGACCCTGATCTGATCTATCCGGGACAGGTTTTCGATTTGCCAAACTAATACTGGTCAATCCTATCTGCCCGTCCTAAATACAGTGGACAGGAGACATTGTTTTGGTATCTATCATCACCCAAACCCACGTTAATAAAGACCAGGCGAAGAAAGTTATTCGCAAGGTTATACCCTATTTGTGGCCTGCCGATAAATCATGGGTCAAAATCCGCGTTATCCTGTCACTTCTGGCCTTGTTTATTGGCAAAGCCATCGCGGTGATAACACCGTTTTTCTACAAAGGTGCGGTGGATGCATTAGCCCCTGATCACGGTGAACCCGATACCATATTCATGCTAACAGCGGGGGCCGTTGGCCTAACCGTGGCTTACGGCGTTATGCGTCTGATGAGTGTCGGCTTTAACCAGTTGCGCGATGTGATCTTTGCCCGCGTGGCACAACGTGCATTGCGCCAGTTGGCACTGGAAACCTTCCGCCATATCCACCGGATGTCTTTGCGCTATCATATTGACCGCAAAACCGGCGCTTTAAGCCGGATTATCGAACGTGGCGTCAAGGGTGTTGAATTCCTGCTGCGCTTCATGCTGTTTTCTATCGGCCCGCTGGTTCTGGAACTGATGTTCGTTGGCGGTATCCTGTTTTACCTGTTCGATATCTGGTATCTGGCCGTGGTGGTTGTCACCATCGGGCTTTATATCTGGTTCACCTTCAAAGTGACCGAATGGCGGGTGCGTATTCGCAAGCAAATGAACGACCTTGATGCGGATGCCAACCAGAAAGCAATCGACAGCTTGCTGAACTTTGAAACCGTGAAATATTTCGGTGCCGAAGAACGCGAAGCCATGCGTTATGACGAAAGTATGCGTGGCTATGAGGTGGCAGCGCTGCAAACCAACTATACGCTGGGTTTTCTGAATTTCGGCCAGTCGTTTTTTATCACTATCGGGCTGATACTGGTCATGGTTATGGCCGCTGTTGGTGTGCAAAACGGCGATATGACTGTCGGCGATTTTGTCATGGTTAACGCCTATATGATCCAGATCACCATGCCTCTGAATTTTCTGGGCACGGTCTACCGCGAAATCCGCCAAGCATTGGTTGATATGGGCGAGATGTTTGACCTGCTGGAACAACCTGCCGAAGTCAAAGACAAGCCCGACGCCAAGGATCTGGTTATTACCGGTGGCGAGGTTGTGTTTGACAACGTCGACTTTGCCTATAATGCCGACCGCCCGATTTTGAAGGGGTTCAATCTAACCGTGAAACCCGGGCAGACCGTGGCGATTGTCGGCCCGTCGGGATCGGGCAAATCCACTGTCGGGCGTTTGTTGTTCCGGTTCTACGATGTTGGCACCGGCGCATTGCGCATTGACGGCCAAGACGTGCGCAACATCACCCAAAGCAGCCTACACGGCCAGATCGGTATCGTGCCACAAGACACAGTGCTGTTTAACGACACCATCGGTTATAACGTGGCTTACGGGCGCGAAGGCGCCTCACATGATGAGGTTGTTGCGGCGGCAAAAGCCGCCAAAATACATGATTTCGTGACCAGCTTGCCTGACGGCTACGATACCACAGTGGGCGAGCGTGGTTTGAAACTGTCGGGGGGCGAAAAGCAACGGGTCGGTATTGCGCGCACCTTGCTGAAAAACCCGCCTATTTTACTGTTGGATGAGGCAACCTCGGCGCTGGACACCGAAACCGAACGTGACATTCTAGAAAGTCTGCGCCAGATGGGGCAGGGGCGTTCGGTGATCACCATCGCGCACCGTCTGTCAACGATTGTTGACGCTGATCTGATCATTGTGCTGGAAGCGGGACACGTGACAGAGCAAGGCACCCATGATGAACTTCTGGTGAAAAAC
>DAOUQS010000126.1 GCA_030625465.1 Amylibacter sp.
GCATGATGCCGATATAATTGTGGCACTTGGCGGTGACGGGCTGATGTTGCAGACGTTGCATGACACCCAACACCTGCCCACGCCTGTTTATGGTATGAACCGTGGCTCGGTTGGTTTTTTGATGAACGCGTATTCACAAGATGACCTTATGGCGCGGTTGGCACACGCGGAAGAGGCTGTGATACATCCCCTTAGGATGCTGGCGCATTGCGTGAACGGCGAAGATATCGAAGCCCTTGCAATCAATGAAGTCTCGTTGCTACGCCAAGGCCCACAAGCCGCGAAGCTGCGTATTTTGGTTGATGGACGGGTGCGCATGGAGGAATTGATCTGTGACGGTGCATTGGTTTCAACGCCTGCCGGCTCGACTGCGTATAACTATTCTTCCCACGGCCCGATATTGCCGATTGGTGCGGATATTCTGGCACTGACCGCAATGGCCGCTTTTAGGCCCAGACGGTGGCGTGGTGCTTTGTTGCCGATGTCGGCAAGGGTACGTTTTGATGTGCTGGAAGCGGATAAACGGCCTGTTTCGGCAGTAGCGGACGGCAAAGAGGCGCTGAATGTTCTGTCAGTTGAAATTTTCAACGAACCAAATGTGTCACATCGTATATTATTTGATCCGGGTCACGGATTGGAAGAGCGTTTGATCCGCGAACAGTTTGTTTAGATTTCAACAAAAGATCAGTGGTATAAGATAATATAGGGTGGAATATGGTGTTAACAATTAAACAGCAAGTCGGTTACTGGGCTATCGGCTCTGTAATCTTTTTATTGGCCTTATGGGGACTTGGGAATGTCATTTTGCCCTTTGTTACAGGCATGGCGATCGCCTATTTTCTGGATCCCGTTGCCGATCGCTTGGAATTGATCGGGCTAAGCCGCTTGGCGGCAACGGCTTTGATCACATTTGTTGCATTGATAATAGCTGTTTTATTGATGATTTTACTGGTGCCGATGTTGATTGAGCAACTTATAGCGTTGGTTAAGGCTACGCCGACGTATTTCACGCAATTGCAGAAATTTCTGGCGGAACGCTATCCAAGCATTCTAGATGAAAATTCGTCTATTTATCGCGCTTTGATGTCTTTTGAGGAAACCATGAAGGCCAAGGCCGGGATGTTTGCAAATGCAGTGCTGGCCTCGGCAATTTCCATAATTGATGCGGTGATTTTCATTATTATCGCCCCCGTTGTGGCCTTTTACATGCTGCTGGATTGGGACCGGATGATTGCGGTGGTCGATAGCTGGCTGCCGCGTGACCATCTGGAAACATTGCGCGGCTTGGCACGTGACGTTGATGCGGTTCTATCGGGATTTGTGCGCGGGCAGTTTACCGTGTGCATGATTTTGGGCACGTTTTATGCCATCGCGCTGATGCTGGTCGGGTTGGAGTTTGGGTTGATTGTCGGCCTGACCGCAGGATTGTTAAGCTTTATCCCCTATGTCGGTTCTATTATTGGCGGCGTTCTGGCCATCGGCCTTGCATTGTTTCAATTCTGGGACATGCCGATCTGGATTGCCGCTGTTGCGGTTATCTTTGTGGCGGGGCAAGTGGTTGAAGGCAATTACCTGACGCCAAAACTGGTTGGTGGCTCTGTCGGGCTGCATCCGGTCTGGCTGATGTTCGCCTTGTCTGCTTTCGGCAGTCTGATGGGCTTTGCGGGTATGCTGGTCGCAGTTCCGATTGCCGCATCTCTGGGCGTTTTCTTTCGTTTCGGTGTCGGGCAGTATATGCAGGGCAAGCTGTATAAAGGCACCCAACCGCCAAAACCCAATCCGCAGAAAAAAGTCAAAGCCAAGTAAACCAGATGTCTGAACAATTAATATTTGATCTCCCGCAGAAAACCGCTTTTGGCCGCGAGGACTTTTTTGTTTCGCCGTCAAACGATCTGGCTGTGCGCACCATTGAAAACTGGCAAGACTGGCCTTTGGGGAAGTTGGTTCTATGTGGCCCGAAAGGCTCTGGTAAATCGCATTTGGCGCATATCTGGGCCGAGGATGCCGGTGCTATCGCCGTCAACGCAAAAGTGCTTGCTTATGAGCGGCTGGAAACCTTGGCGCAGCAACCCGTTGTGGTCGAGGATGTGCATTTGCTGGCGCAAGATGAAGACGGGGAAGCTGCCCTGTTTCATTTGCATAATCTGATGCAAGAGGCTGGCCATCCGTTATTGATGACCGGTGTCGACAGTATCGCGGCTTGGAATATCAACCTGCCTGATCTGGTAAGTCGTCTATACGGAACCCAACTGGTTAATTTAAAAGCGCCGGATGACGCGCTTTTGTCGGTACTGTTGATTAAATTGTTTACCGATCGCCAAATTATACTTGAGCCGCCTTTGATTGGGTATATCGTAAAACGGATGGATAGATCGTTTGCTTTTGCAGGCATATTGGTGCGCGCGCTGGACCGGGCCTCTTTGGCGGGGCAAAAGCCGATCACAAAACGCCTTGCGGGACGTGTCATGGATGAAGTGCTGGTACAGGATGATTAAATGATAAATGCGGACTTTCTGAACAGTCAAAACGGCTTACTGACTTTAGCGGATCTTGAAGATAACGCTGGCGCAGAACGGTTTTTCAATCGTGAACTATCGTGGCTGGCGTTCAATACGCGGGTTCTGGAAGTTGCCGAGGATGATAAAATTCCGCTGCTGGAACGCCTGCGGATGCTTTCGATTTCGGCTAAAAATCTTGATGAATTTTTTGTTGTCCGTATCGCGGGTCTGGAACGCCTTGTGCGATCCGAAAATTTTGAACGCACGCTTGACGGGCGCACGGCCGAGCAGCAGTTGCTTGAAATTGCCACTGTTATTGATGCCATGATGCTACGGCAGCAGACCTGTTGGCGCGATCTGGAAACCCGGATGGCAAGTAACGGTATCGAACGGGTGATGCCCGCTGATTTATCTGAAGCGGAACGTGACTGGCTGGAGAAAAAGTATCTGGATAGCGTGCTGCCGCTGCTGCGTCCGATGCGGGTCGATGCGAACCATCCGTTTCCGTTTGTGCCCAACGCCACGCTGACGATGGCCTACCGCCTGATGCGGCCGAAAGCGACAGAGCCGATGGACGTGCTGCTGCCGGTGCCCATCCATGTCAAAGCCGCCTATGCGCTGGAACCGTTCGTGGACAAGAAGACCAGATTTATCCTGATCGAGGATATTCTGGATATGTTTCTGGAAATGCTGTTCCCGAAATGCGAGGTGCTGGAACAGTGTGCGTTTCGCATGCTGCGTGACAGCAATATCGAAATCCACGAAGATGCCGACGATTTGTTCGGTGAATTTGAAACTGCATTACAGCAACGCTCGCGCGGTGAGGTGATGCGTTTGTTCGTGTCCGATCACACTGCCTCAAAACTGCGCAAGACAATAAAAAATGGCTGCGGGGTGGACACGGATGCGGTTGCCGCTGTCGACGGGGTTCTGAATTTGGCGGATTACGTGGATATAATCCCGAAACGCCATCCTGATCTTTTATGGACAGATCATCGTTCGCGCCAACCGGAACGGGTGCGTGATTTCGGCGGCAATATTTTTGCGGCGATTAAGCAAAAAGACATGTTGTTGCACCATCCTTACGAGTCGTTTGACATCGTGATAGATTTCCTGCGGCAGGCTGCGCGCGACCCGTATGTTTTGGCGATCAAACAGACGGTGTACCGCACCTCTTTTGAATCGCCGATTGTGGAAGCTTTGATTGAAGCGGCCCGCGCGGGCAAGAACGTGACCGCGATGATCGAACTGAAAGCCCGTTTTGACGAAGCCGCAAATATTCGCCAATCGCAACTGTTGGAACAGGCCGGCGTACAGGTGGTGTACGGGGTTCCAAGTTTAAAGACACACGCAAAAGCTTCAACGGTTTTACGGCAAGAGGGCGATGATCTTATCGCGTATAATCACATTGGCACCGGGAATTATCACCCGATGAATGCCAAGATTTATACGGATTTATCCCTGTTTACCTGCAATAAATCCATTGCCCGCGATGCCACAAAGTTTTTCAATTATGTATCGGGCGGGATTGAACCGCGCGGGTTGGAAAACCTGGCGATTTCCCCGAACACGTTGAAAGCAAAGCTGTTGAAACGGATAGAACGCGAAACGACGTTCGGTGCGGAAGGGCAGATTTGGGCCAAAATGAATTCTTTGGTTGAAGATGAAATTATCGACGCGCTTTATGTCGCGTCCCAAGCGGGGGTGAAAATTGATCTGGTGGTGCGCGGGATTTGCGCATTGCGTCCGGGGATCAAGGGTCTGTCGGAAAATATCCGGGTTAAATCCATCGTCGGGCGCTATCTGGAACATGCGCGGATTGTTTGTTTCGGTAATGGTTTCGGCCTGCCGTCTGTCAAGGCGCGGGTGTTTATGACCTCGGCTGACTGGATGTACCGTAATATGAGCAAGCGGGTGGAAACCATGGCCGAGATCACCAATAAAACGGTGCATGCCCAGATTATGAGCCAGATAATGGCCGCCAATTTGGCGGATCAACGCAATTCATGGGTGCTGCAAGCGGACGGGGCCTATCTGAAAAATACGGCTGGCGGCAAACGACAGTTCGATTGTCATCGCTTTTTTATGGAACATTCGTCGCTTTCGGGGCGCGGTTCCGTCGGGGCCAAGGATGTGCCTGAACTTGCGCATGCCCATGATCTCTGATCCTGAAAAAATAGCCGTGATCGATGTGGGATCAAACTCGGTTCGTTTGGTGGTCTACTATGGTGCCATGCGCGCACCTTTGCAGTTTTTCAACGAAAAAGTGGTGTGTGGTCTGGGCCGTGGCCTTGCGGATAGTGGCGAATTGCACAAGGGCGGGCGCAAACGTGCCTTTGCCGCCATCAGGCGTTTTGTCGGCATTGCCGAGCAGATGGGGGTTGGCAAAATTCACACGGTGGCAACCGCCGCCGTCAGGGATGCGCGTGACGGGGCAGATTTCTGCGATGATGTTTTGCTGGAAACCAACCTGAAGCTGCGTGTTGTCACCGGGGAACAGGAAGGTGCTTTATCTGCGCAGGGCATATTCTTTTGCAGACCACAGGCCAGTGGTCTGGTTTGTGATATGGGCGGTTCCTCGATGGAGTTGGCACAAATTGGTGAGCGCAAGGTATTGCGGTCGAAAACCTCTGGTTTGGGGCCTTTGCAATTACAAAACGCCAATATGAATGCAGCTGCCCTTGCCGCAGATATTGAAAAGCAACTGTTGGATTTAACCACAGGTTTTATCCCGCAGGACAAGCTATATATGATCGGAGGCACGGTCAGGGCGATCGCCAGTCTGGACATGTCCCTGAAAGGCTACCCACTGGATTTGCTGAACGAATACAGCCTGCCCGCAGCGGATTTCAAAGGCTTGTTGCAATGGATCGTAAAAACAGAACCGGCCCAGATTGCAATTACGGGTGCGGTATCGTCGGATAGGCTGGCTTATCTGCCAATTGTTGCGCGGGTGTTGCTGGGTTTGCTTGATAAGATAAAACCCCGAAAAATTATCTTTTCGTCCTTTGGTATCCGCGAAGGTGTTTTATATGAAAACATGCCACCACGTATCCAGCAGCGCGACCCGCTGATCGAGGCATGCCAGTTCTTTGAACATTCGAATGCGCGTTTCAAGGGTTTTGGCACGACTTTATACGCATGGGTGCTGCCGTTGTTCGCAGCCCAAAGCGACAGCCGTAAACGTCTGATCTGGGCGGCCTGCCTGTTGCACGACGTTACCTGGGCGGCACACCCCAGCTACCGTGCCGAGGCCAGTTTTGATTATGCGACACGCTCCAACCTTGTCGGGCTGGACCATCAGGAACGTATTTTTCTGGCCGTGGCGTTGATCCACCGGTACAAGAATAAGCCTCAGATTGATAAACTGGATGACCTGAATGTCTTGCTGTCGACCGCAGATCAGGCGCAGGCCGAGGCTTTGGGGCGTGCCATGCGGCTGGGTGCCATGCTTGGCGGGCCGGATGTGGCCCATATGGGACAGTTGCGTGTGATGGGTGAACAGTTGGAACTGGTGCTGGATGAACAAAGCACGGGGCTGATGGGCGAAGTGGTGGAACAAAGACTTGGATCACTTGCAAAGGCGCTGGGCAAGGCCGCAATAATGCGGGTGGAATGACGCACGTTTCATAATTGCCCTTCATTCATAATTCCCATAGACATGTCTGAAGAATTAAAACCCAAGACCGGAGTTCTGCATCCATGCGTATGTCACGTTATTTTCTACCCATCCTGAAAGAAAACCCTGCGGATGCGCAGATTGTCAGTCACCGCCTGATGTTGCGGGCCGGCATGATCAAACAAGCCGCCTCTGGCATTTATTCCT